>JBDTLP010000069.1:0-26844 GCA_039934735.1 Ferruginibacter sp.
GAACAGGGTTGGGCTTATCTTTAAGTTATGATATTATTACAAAAGGACATGGAGGCGAATTAAAAGTAGAGACAAAAGAAAATGAAGGAACAACATTTGTTGTTATCTTACCAATTGGCTGAGTGATGATTCAGTAATTGAATAAATACCTTTTTTGAAACGCCGTGAAAAACGTTTTAATTACCATGCCTAAAAAAATAAAGATTGCATTAAACTAAGCAAAAAATCCTTGTAATTCATTTAATCAAAAAAGCTACTGTGCATAAAATCTTAAATAATCTAATTTTATTCATCATCCTTTTTTCTTTTCCTGTAAACAAAGCATTTTGCCAGGATCTACATTTTTATAATGTAATTGATCCCAAAGAAAATAACTGGGGAAGCATTTCTCATATTGCCCAGGACCAACTTGGATTTATTTGGTTTAGTTCTTTCACGAAAGGATTATATCGTTTTGATGGCGTAAAGATCAAATCATATGAAAACGAACTACACAATCCGAATTCATTAGCCAGTAATTCTATTGGCTCTTTTTTAATAGACTCAGCGAATAATATCTGGATCGCAACAAATTCAACAGGGCTCGACAAATTTAATTCAGCTACCAACAAGTTTACTCATTACCGGCATGCCCCAAATGATCCTTCCAGTTTAGGTAATGATTCTGTTATATGCTTGCTTTTTGATCGCTCCGGAAATTTATGGATTGGTACTGCCAATGGCCTTGACCAGTTAAATAAAAAAACAGGAAAATTTACACATATCACTTATAAAGCCAATGATTCAACTGGTTTAAACGGCCCATCTGTAAATACAATTTACCAGGATAAAAAAGGAATTTTATGGATGAGTTGTTTCAATATGTCAAAGGAGAAAAGTGCGCTGCACAACAAAGGAGGATTAAATCGTTTAGATATAAATACTGGAAATTTTACGCATTATTTTAATGACCCCACCGATTCAAAAACAATAGCCAACAATTTTGTTTCATCCATTTGTGAAGATAGCAAAGGAAATTTTTGGGTAGGCGGGCCATTGGGTGTTCAGTGTATGGACAGGAATACCGGCATATTTACATCCTGGTATTGCAGTAAGGATACTTCTACACAATTTAGTCCTTACATTCCTCATCCAAAAACCCGGAATGACCAGGTACTTTCTATCCAGGAAGATATCAATGGCGGGTTATGGATACTGAGTGCTTATTTAGGATTAACAAGGTACAATCCTGGTAATAAAAAAATTGACCATTATGGATTTAAAACAGATACTGCTAATAATATCCTCGCTGCAGATACGAGCACAGGTTTTACAGGCTATTTTCCGAATAAATTATTTTCCGGTAAAGATGGAATGCTTTGGGTTTCTAACTTCTGGGGAAAGATATTCAATACAAATCTTTTAAAAACAAAACTGCCGTATTATTCGATCAAACAAGATGAATCAAATTCTCTTTACTGGAAAAAAGATGATAATATTTTATGGATCGCAACCGATAACGGCCTTTTGCGCAGGGACCTGAATAACGGAACTGAAAAGTTGTGGTTTCATGATCCAAAAAATGAAAATAGCCTTAGTAACAATGTTATATATGCGATGCGGGTAAATGATGAAGGAAAAATATGGTTGGGTACTGCAGGTGGCGGACTCGATAAATTTGATCCGCTAACGGGGAATTTTATTCATTATAAAAATGATCCTGCAAACCTGGCAGGCCTTTGTAATGATGAAATCAATAACCTGTTTTTTGATCATGATAAAAATTTATGGATTGCAACAAATGGGGGTATTTCAAAAATGAATACGCATACAGGCCACTTTACAAACTATAAAAACATTTTGAATGAAAGCACAAGCCTTAGCCATCATATTATTTTTTGTTTTGCCGAAACGAATGATCACTCCATTTGGGCAGGTACACAAAACGGTTTAAATAAATTGAATAGTACAACCGGAAAATTTCAACGCTACCTGGATAAGTTAGAAATAACAACACTTTGCGTGGATTCAAAAGGAATACTATGGGCAGGTGAAACAGATGGTATTCATTATTTTGATGTACAGTCAAACCAATTCATACATTATGTTGATAAGAATTCACTTGTGAATATTAACCAGGTTTTAGGTATAACAGAAGATGATGATAAAAATCTTTGGGTAAGTGGAAGAGCCGCCATTTATAAGATCAATGCGGCACGTACAGAAATTAAAAAGTATGGTGCACACCAGGGAGTTCGTTATAATGAAATGGGATGGTGTGATAATTTTAAAGCAAGCGATGGGAAAATTTTCTTAGGTCACAGGTATGGATATTATGCTTTTTATCCTGGTAAAATTGAAGATCATGATGTGCCACCGCATCTAAATATTGTTGGATTTAAAATTGGCGATAAAGATGTAGCAATAGATGAAAAAGGATCTGCATTAACGGTTCCCATTTGGCAAACAAAAGAAATCAGGTTGTCTTACAATCAAAATATATTTTCTTTTGATTTTGTTGCTATGAATTATGGTGCGCCGGCAGAGCTAAAATATTTGTTCATGCTGGAAAATTATGATAACACATGGCATGACATCGGCAGCGATCACCGGGCATTCTTTTTCAACGTTCCGCCGGGGAATTATATTTTTCATGTAAAAGCAGTTAACGGTGATGGAAATTATACAGAAAAAACAATTTCATTAATGATCAGTTCACCATGGTGGCGTACCTGGTGGGCATATTCATTGTATGCTTTGCTGTTTATATTTATTGGATGGGTGATCTATGGATTTCAAAAAAGGCGCATAGCTCATACACTGCGTGAAAAAAACCGTACAAAGGAATTGGCACAGGCAAAAGAAATTGAAAAAGCATACCATGAACTAAGATCCACACAAGCACAATTGATCCAATCAGAAAAAATGGCTTCATTGGGCGAACTCACCGCTGGCATCGCCCATGAAATTCAAAATCCATTGAATTTCGTAAATAATTTTTCAGAAATAAATTCCGAGTTGATAAGTGAATTGGTTGATGAAGTTAATAAAGGAAATACATCAGAAGCAATTGCACTTGCAAATGATATTAAAGAAAATGAAGCAAAAATAAATCATCACGGTAAACGTGCCGATGCAATCGTAAAAGGAATGCTGCAACACAGCCGCAGCAGCAGCGGCACAAAAGAACCAACAGACATCAATGCATTGTGTGATGAATATCTACGTCTCTCCTATCACGGCCTTCGTGCTAAAGATAAATCCTTCAATGCGACATTGAAAACAGATTTTGATCCATCGATTGAAAAAATAAATATCATTCCACAAGATATTGGAAGAGTGATATTGAATTTATTGAACAATGCCTTTTACGCTGTTGCAGAAAAAAAGAAAACAAATGCCGCTAATTACGAACCATCTGTTACTATTAAAACTTCGCAAACTCCCCCTTTAGTGGGCCGGGGGGTTGCTGGGGTAAGTATAACGGTCAGCGATAACGGCAACGGTATTCCACAAAAAGTATTAGATAAAATATTCCAGCCCTTCTTTACCACCAAACCAACCGGACAAGGAACAGGATTGGGTTTATCATTAAGTTATGATATTATTACAAAAGGACATGGTGGAGAATTGAAAGTTGAAACAAAAGAAGGTGAAGGAACAATTTTTTCTATTTTATTAACAAATAAATCAACATTATAGCTGGTTTAGAGAATGAAAAAATAAAATTATGAACTGCTTAAAAAACTTTATCGTTAATTGTAGTTGGATTTTTTTAGTGTTCCCATTTTATGCTAAAGCCCAAAATTCCACACTTGATAGCTTAAACAAAATACTTTTAAAAGCAACCGATACACAAAAAGTTAACACCCTTATTAAGATTGCTGATCTATATGGAAGTCAAAATAATTATACTGAACAATTAGCGACTTACTTTAAGGCACTTCAAGTTTCTGAAGAAATACCCAATAAAGAAAACATATTTAAATCTCAATACTTTATAGCCCAGTTTTATACAGGCAGGAATAATTTTGGCCCGGCTTTAGAATACGCAACCAAGGCACAGAAAATTGCAGAAGAATTAAAAAACAACGAAAAACTATATAAAATTTATGACCTGATTGGCGGTTATATTTATTTTAATCAACAGAATTATGCTCAATCATTTGAGTATGGAAATAAGATGATGAAAATTGTGGTGTCAATGAATGATTCAGTAAGAATAAGGGACATGCAAATGTGGCTGGGAGATGTATACAGGCTTGCAAATAAACCTGACAGTTCAATTCTGGTGTATCAAAAAGCACTTTATATATCGCAACAATTAAAAGACACTGAAAAAATTGCTTCCTGCATACACGGTATTGGGATGGCTTACGGTAATATGAAGAATTATGAAGAAGAAATTAAATATTACCTGCAATCTATAAAACTCGCCGAAAATGCGAGCCTGTCTACCTTAGGATTTACGGGTAATACAGCATATGCCTACCTTAAATTAAAAAAATATGATGAAGCTCTTTTTTATGCGAAAGCGGCACTTAATTCAAGTATAAACCATGGCAATAAATTTTTACAGCCCGGGATTTATAAATTACTATCTGAAATCTATTATGATAAAGCTGATTATAAAGAAGCTTATAATAACCAGGCACATTTTTTAGCTCTTAATGATTCTTTGAATTCCAATGACACGCAAAATAAGATGAATGAAATTCAAAGTAATTATAAAAGTGAAAAGCAGGCTAAAGAGATAGATCTTTTATTAACAAAAGCAAAACTGGAAAAAACAATACGAAACGCACTGATAGCAGGCGCAATATTGTTTATAATAATTGCATTTTTAATATTCAATAGATATCGTCATCAAAAGAGATCCAAAACAGAAATAGGTTTGAAAAATATTGAGCTTACAAAAACATTACAAGAACTTAAAATCACACAAACACAACTTATCCAATCAGAAAAAATGGCTTCCCTCGGTGAACTCACCGCTGGAATTGCACATGAAATACAAAACCCCTTGAATTTTGTAAATAATTTTTCCGAAGTAAATGCGGAGTTGATAAGTGAATTGGTTGAAGAAGTTAATAAAGGAAATAGATCAGAAGCAATTGCACTTGCAAATGATATTAAAGAAAATGAAGCAAAAATAAATCATCACGGTAAACGTGCCGATGCAATCGTAAAAGGAATGCTGCAACACAGCCGCAGCAGCAGCGGCACAAAAGAACCAACAGACATCAATGCATTGTGTGATGAATATTTAAGATTGAGCTATCATGGATTAAGAGCTAAAGATAAATCCTTCAATGCGACATTGAAAACTGATTTTGATCCATCGATTGAAAAAATAAATATCATTCCACAGGATATTGGAAGAGTGATCCTCAATTTAATTACAAATGCATTTTATGCTGTCAATGAAAAGAAAAAGCTGCAACCCGAAAACTATGAGCCAGCCGTAACTGTTAGTACAAAAAAAATAAATAACCATGTTGAAATAAAAGTAAAAGACAATGGCAATGGCATTCCCCAAAAAGTACTGGACAAGGTTTTTCAACCTTTCTTCACCACCAAACCCACCGGGCAGGGAACAGGATTAGGATTATCTTTAAGCTATGATATTATTACAAAAGGCCATGGCGGCGAATTAAAAGTGGAAACAAAAGATGGAGAGTTTGCTGAGTTTGTAATAACCTTGTAGTTTTATGGAATAAATTAAAGTCACATTATGTCTTTCTCAGCTGGTCCCTTAATTGTAGCCATAGCCCTTACACAACGACTACGTAAACAGGCAAAACTTAACGAGCTTCCAAAGTTGGCGCAGGTTTATCAATTCTGTTTCTTCTTTTCTATCCTTCTGTTTGTTGTTGAAGGAAGCTTTTCTCTTGCTTATATTATTAATTGGGCCTGGTTTGTATTTCTCATAGCAATCATTGTCTTTTCACTTAAACAGGAAAAATTAAAAGTTTCACGCATATTTATTTGGGCATTTATTCCATATATCATTGCGTCGTTTGCAACTGAACTAACAAAGTTTATTGCAAAAGATTTTTTTAGTAAATGGGAAAATTATTTTGAAATTGCTTCGCTGCTTGGCTTTATGTGGATGGCTGCTATGTTATTCAGCCAGAACAGGCAAAACAAAATAGCAGAAAAAGAACGTATAAAAAAAGAACAGGAAGACAAACTCAATAAGGCAATTGCGATTAGAAAAGTAGAATTGGAAGGAGAAGTTGCTGAACGAACTGCTGAACTTACAAAACAAAAGGATGAGCTGCAGCTTGCACTTACTGAATTGCAAACTACACAGACTCAATTGATCCAATCAGAAAAAATGGCATCCCTCGGTGAACTCACTGCTGGCATTGCACATGAAATACAAAACCCATTGAACTTCGTCAATAATTTTTCAGAAGTGAATGCAGAGTTGATAGCCGAATTGGTGGAAGAAGTTAATAAAGGCAATATTGCAGAGGTAAAAGCGATTGCAAAAGATATACAGGATAATGAAGAAAAAATAAATCATCATGGTAAACGTGCTGATGCCATTGTAAAAGGAATGTTGCAACATAGCCGCAGCAGCACTGGCGTAAAAGAACCAACGGATATAAATGCATTGGTTGATGAATACCTTCGTCTCTCTTATCACGGCCTGCGTGCAAAAGACAAATCATTCAATGCAACATTGAAAACCGACTATGATGAAAGCATTAATAAGATTAATGTGATACCGCAGGATATCGGAAGAGTAGTTATGAATTTATTGACAAATGCATTCTATGCTGTCAATGAAAAAAAGAAAGAAAATATTCCCGGCTACGAGCCAACGGTTACCATTAGCACAAACGGCTCCCCGCTCCTTCGGAGAGGGTTTGGGGGTGAGGTCAGCATAAAGGTTGAGGATAACGGCAATGGCATTCCACAAAGAGTATTAGAAAAAATATTTCAACCGTTTTTTACTACCAAGCCTACAGGACAGGGAACGGGACTTGGGTTGAGTATGAGCTACGATATTATTACCAAGGGGCATGCCGGTGAATTGAAAGTGGAAACAAATGAAGGATCAGGCACATCGTTCATAATTAATTTAAATATATAAGCCTTATATTCATAAATTAAAACGAGGTATCATTAAAAAACCAGTTAATAAATGAAAATATTAGTAGTTGACGACGAAACTGATGTGCAGGTACTTTTTGAACAAAGGTTCCGCAAAGAGATCAGGAACAATGAAGTTGAATTTGCTTTTGCTTTTTCAGGCGAAGAGGCGATTTCCTATCTTTCCAATCATGAACATGAAGCTGTGCTTATCTTGTCTGACATTAATATGCCCGGCATGAGTGGACTGGACCTGTTGGGGCATATCAAACAAAAATATTTTAAACCTCCTCCCGTTGTAATGATGATCACAGCATATGGCGATGCAGAAAATTATAACACAGCCAAACAATTAGGCGCAGATGATTTTTTAACCAAGCCTGTTGACTTTACCCTGTTAAAAGAAAAACTTAAAACAATAACCTGATGGCAAAAATTTTAGTGGCAGATGATGAGGCGGATCTGGAGATGCTCATCAAACAGAAATTCCGCCAGAAGATAAGAGAACAGCAATATGAATTCGTTTTTGCCATTAACGGCAATGATGCCCTGGAAAAAATTCAACAGCACCCGGATATAGATATTGTACTAAGTGATATCAATATGCCCGAGATGGATGGATTGACATTATTAAGCAGGTTGAGTGAAACAAGTCCGTTGATAAAATCTGTGATTGTTTCTGCTTATGGAGATATGGAAAATATTCGCACAGCAATGAACCGCGGCGCTTTTGACTTTATTACCAAACCCATCAACTTTGAAGATCTTTCCCTCACAATGGAAAAGACGATCAAGCATGTTCTTCAGCTTCGTGATACGATTAAGGCTATTAAAGAAAATAATATCCTGAAAATGTACGTGGATGAAACGGTACTAAACTTTATGGGTAGCCGCGAATTTGAATCTGCGCTGATGTCGAATGAAACAGTGGAAGGCACCGTGGTATTCCTGGATATTTGCAGCTTTACATCTATTAGCGAGAACGCACCTGCAGATACAGTTGTAAAACTGTTGAATAATTATTTTGATGTAATGGTGAAAGAGATCATTGCGCAAGGCGGTTATATTGATAAATTCATTGGTGATGCTATCATGGCTGTCTTTCGTGGCCCCTACCATTTAGACAAAGCAATAGATGCCTGTCTTGCAGTAAGATCCAAAGTAGAAAATATGCCTTCTGATCCTGAACATGTTCCTTTTACACCAAAGGTTTCTATCGGCATCAATACCGGTGAAATGATCTCAGGTAATATAGGTTCTGTTACATTAAAGCGGCTCGACTATACCGTTATTGGCGATGTGGTGAATACTGCTCAACGACTGCAATCAGCCGCCAAAGCGGGCCAGATCCTCATCAATGAAACTGCATACGAAAAAGTAAAAGAATCATTCAACTGCAATAAAGTAGGAGAAATAAATTTAAAGAACAAAGCCAACCAGATGATGGTGTATGAAGTGTTGGACTGAGGAAATAAGAAATAAGGAAGATTAAAAAAGGAATAAGAAAGTCAAAGAAATAATAAGTTCAACTTTCTTATTCCTTATTTTTTATTTCTCATTCCTTATTTCCTAATGAAAGATAGTAACCGTTCCTTTCTCATCTATAATTGTTCCAGGACCAACACGGTACCTGCATATCCACACATAAGAGCCAATCGGTTGATCTATCCCCTGGAGTTTTCCATTCCATCCTGCTCCTTGCTCACTGGTTGAAAAAACTTTTTGTCCCCAACGGTTATAAATGGTAAAATAATCCAGTGTTGAACCAAGCGGGTAAATGGGTGTGAGCATATCATTCAGGTTATCGCCATTGGGAGTAAATGCACTGGGTATATAAAAACCATTGCCGTATGTACCTGCTTTCGAACGCCCGGGATTACTTTTTTCGCAAGGTTGTTGGCCATTTGCTACCACACGTATTGTCACTGTATGTGAGCGTGGCAAATTAATGATGGTATGCGTCAATCCTGTACTTCCACTGCTGGGAGAGCTATAAGGCCCTCCATCAACTGACACTTCGTAACCAATAGCACCTGCAACCGGAGGCCAACCGAAGCTAACACTGTTACCCGTAATATTTGTTACCCGAACCCTGGGTGTATCCAATACAGGTATCATAGTAACATGAACGGGTACACGCCCATTATCGCCACAAAATGAATTTGCTACCTCCAGGTAAAAAGTTGTTGCTGCAAAAACCGGGGGCGTTGTAAAAGTAGTGCCATTGGCCAACGCCGTTCCTCCTGTTGAAACACTATACCAACTATAGGTTAGCGTTGCATCAGGATTTTCTACAGAAAGCGTGGCAATATTACCAGGGCAAACTTCAACATCTTTTGCAGCCGGTGGTTTAATGATCGTTATTACAACAGGTACCCGGTAGCCCAGGCATAATAAATTTCCATCTACATAATAAGTGGTTGTAGAATATAAAGTAGCCGTTGTTACGCTTGTTCCCGAAGCAAAGGGAATGGTATCTCCCTGGTTGCCGACGTAATACCAGTTATAAAGATATCCAAAGTCAGGATTTTGAATAGTAAGTGTTACGAAGTTACCCGAACAAATGGTAGTATCATGAATAACAGGAAAGTTAGTAGGAGTTAAAGTAACGGTTATAAGTGAACGCAAACTGGAACAAATGCCACTTGTAGCTTCCACATAATAACTAAGGCCTCCTGTAACAGGTGGCGTTGTAAATGTAGGCCCTGTTCCTAAAAGGTTCCCTCCCGTTGGCGTATCATACCATTTATAGATGTATGATGGATTTGGGAAATTCACATAAAGTGTTTTTTGTTCATTGGGACAGGCGCTAACCCCAAAAATAAGAGGCGCATCCGGTGCTCCCGGGGTATGTAAAATAATATCCTGCGTATATTGACAGCCATCCTGCGTAACCGTTAGTGTATAAATACCTTGCGCTACATTTACCAGGTCTGACGTATTTTGGCCAGGAAGCGACCAGGAATAACTATATGGAGGAATTCCTGAACTAGCGGTAACGGTTATACTACCGGCGTTCGGAGTGCTACATGGAGGTGGTGCCAGCATTACATGAATGATCAATGTATCTGTTGCAAAACTGAAATAATCATTATTATTAAATAGAACATCTGCAAAACGCCTTCCCCCGGATGTAATTAGCGGGTAAAAAGAAGTATTATTGATAGGGAAAGTTGGATCAGGTGAAACAATAATATATTTATCCAATACCGGTATGTTTCCCTCCTCAACAGATATCAATGACGGGAAATTTCCAACACTGGTATTAACTTTCCATGCACGCTGCATTTTTTCCGCCTTGCCATTAAAAAAACATTCCTTTACAAATGCATCTCCCCCATTGTCACCTGCTAAAAGAAAATTTCTGTCATCATAAAAAAAATGATCATTTTCTGCATTTGTTACTGGTAAAATTGTACCATAAGAATCTCCATTGTATATGGTTATTAATGCTGTCGGGTTAATTGATTTGGATTGCCTTTGATTCAATCCCGAAGCATCATCCTCTGCTATTCCTGTAATATCATTATTATAACCGTTATTGGCTGCACTGTTCCACATCACTCCTCCATCTGAAGCTATATAATTATTGGGATTGGTACCAGCCTGGTCAAGCGTAAAGCCATATTTTATTGCCAGGTAAGATTCTATTGTATTCCGTTGAACAAAATTTAATAAAGTGGAATAAACAATAACCTCGGCGATATCCACCTGCGCAGGAAGATTTTCCAGGTTGCTATTACCAATGACCATTTTATTAGTTTCATCTGCAAAATTTCCCGGAGCTGGAATATTAAATGAAGTATTATTTGCTCCATTCAACCTGTTAACTGATAAACCATTATTTGCGTAGGTAGTGGAAAGTGAATTTTTATCAAGTACATTGATGGTACCAATATTTTGTCCGGCAGAAGCAGGTACCACTTTAGGATAATCAAAACGAATGTTCCCGTTTGAATTTTGATATCCCAATCTTGCTGTTGCACCAGCCTGGTCGGTTTCCCACTGAAGCCACACAAGCCCTCCTTTAAGATTAAACACCTGGAAAACAGTTAACCTATTATTATTTACCAAAGAAGATCCTGCAAATAAATTTACGCTTGATAATGAATTTGTAATACCATTAAACCGTAGATAAGGATTAAAATTAATTCCTGCATCTATCTTTGTAGGGCCCGTTTGTGTATTGCCCGTTCCGGAAAGTGGTTGAACTGTAAAATTTCCTGTAACATTTGTTCCCGAAAAATCCTGCCATTGGGAAACGGTATTACCACTGGTTGTTAATCCTGCATCAGATTTCAACCATAATATATTACCAGCAGAAATACCCCCAGGTGATTGAGCACTTACTGTAAGTGAAAATAAACATGCGAGTATGGGGTACAAATAAGGTCTCATGTTACAAGTATGGTACCTTACAATTTACAGCATAAAAATTAATTTTATCGCTTTTCCCCTTTAAAATATCTGTAATTGTCTACTAAACGACAATTACAAATAAAAACTAATTATGAATGATTATTGAAACAATTATCGGATAATAATAAAGCTTCCCTTTTCATTGATAGCTGCTCCATTTCCAAACCGGTACCTGCACAACCATACATAAGTTCCAGGTGATTGATCCATTCCCTTCAATTTACCATCCCAGCCTACGCCCGGCACACTGGTTGAAAATATTTTCTGTCCCCAGCGATTGTAAACTGTAAAATATTCGAGTGAGCAACCTCCGGGAAGTTTTGGTTTAAAGACATCGTTTCTGGTATCACCATTGGGTGTAAACGCTGAAGGAACATAAAATCCATGTCCATAGGTTGTCGCTGCTGCATGACCAGCATCACTCTCCCCACAACCTTGTATTGCAATTGCGACAACAGCTATTGTTACCGTTTGTTCTTCGGGCAATCCGCTAACCGTATGCGTGAGTCCGGCTCCTCCACTGCTTGCTGTACCATAAGACGATCCGTCAACAGACACCTGGTAACTTACTGCTCCTGCAACGGGCAGCCAGCTAAATGTGATGCTGCTATTGGTCACATTGGCTACACTAACTATAGGCGTATCAAGCTCTGGAGCCAGGGTTATTTTCACAGGAGTTCTGTTGCTTCTGCAGGCACCATGAGCCATTTCTACATAATAGGTTGTAGGTATTGATATGATTGCTGTAGTAAAATTAACCCCAGCACCCAATGCTGTACCACCTGTTGGAGTTGAATACCAGTTATACGTATAAGAAGGATTGGGATTTGGTTCATCTACTGATAACAGGGCTGTATTGCCTGTACAAATTACAACTGCGGTTGACTTTGGTGCATCTAATTTCTCTACAGTAACGGTATCATATATACGCTCACTAAAACAGTTTCCATTATACAATTTAACAAAATAAATAGTTGTATCAGCAAACAGTGCAGGAGTTGTATAGGATGTACCTGATCCAAGACTATATCCTGTTTCTGTAAACCAGCTATAACTATATCCTGCAACAGGATTCAGAATAGTAAGTGTAGCAGAACTTCCCTGGCAAATCTGTGTGTTTGTATTTATAATGGGCAAGTCGGGCGGAGGATAAATATCAATATTAACAGGTATCAGTCCGCTGCTACAGGTGTGGTCAACGGTTTCTATATAAAATACAGCATTTGTTACAATAGAGGGTGTTGTATAGGAAGGCCCTGTGCCCAAAGCTGAGATATTACCATCACCATCTATAAAATACCATGTATAGGCAAACCCTCCGAAAACATTTTGTATAGTAAGCGTTGTAGAATACCCGGGACAGGCAGTTGCGCCTGTTATTATAGGTAACGGTGGCACCTGGCCGTCAGGCAATGTTATTTCATCTGTAGATTGGCAACCAGCCTGAGTAACCGTTAATGTATAAGTTCCAGCTATCACATTCACAAGGTTAGCTGTTACCTGGCCCGAAGGTGACCATGAATACGTTAAGGGTGCATAATTACCTGTTACTGTAGTTGTAACATTACCGCTGCCGGGAGCGCCGCATGCCGGTGTTAATCCTACCAGGTTTACGTGAAGCGTATCTGTTGCAAATGTGAAATATTCACCGTTATGAAGAACCAGTTCAGCATAAAGTTTATTAGCTGCTTCAGTAAGCGGATATGAATTTGTAGTAGCTTCCGGGAAAGTTGGATCTGTTGATACGATCAAATGATCTAATGATGTTTGTATAGCGCCAACATCAACTGAAATATGTACTGGAAAATCATTTACTCCATTTTTTTTGCTGACCTTCCAAATACGTTGAATTCTTTTGGCCCCTTTAAAAGTACATGGCCCAGAGGCGACACTTGCTCCATTATCTCCAACCAAAAGAAAACTATTGTCGTCAGCAAAATTGTGATTATTTCCAGCATTGGTTGGAGACAGCCCTGTCGTAAGGTAGTCATCACCGTTATAAAGTGTTATCAATGCTGATGCATTAATTGATTTTGATTGTTTTTGATTTAATCCCGAGGCATCATCCCTGCCAATCCCCGTTATATCTTTTGCATAAGCACTATTTGCAGCTCTGTTCCAGGTTATTGATCCATCAGAAGCAGTATAATCATTTGCATTCGCTGCAGCCTGGTCGAGTGTAAATCCATATTTTATCGCCAGGTAAGATTCAATTTTATTTCTTTGAGCCGCAGTAAGTGTGGTATTATAAATAATTACTTCAGCGATATCAACCTGTGCAGGAAGATTGATGAGGTTCTCATTGCCGATCACAATTTTATCTGTTGTTGCTGCGAAATCCCCGGCACCAGGAATAACAAGTGTTGTGTTATTTGCTCCATTTAACCTGTTGACAGATGTAGTTGCATCAGCAAAAGATGTAGCAAGTGAATGCTTGTTAAGCACATTTATGGTCCCTACATTCTGACCCGCTGCTGCAGGTAAAGCTTTTGGAAAATCAAAACGAATTTTTCCTGAGGTATTTTCAAATCCCAATCTTCCTGCTGCACCAGCCTGGTCTGTTTCCCACCTCAGCCATACAATTCCACCTTTAAGATTAAACACCTGGAAAACGGTAACATTGCTATTGCTCACTAAAGAAGTTCCAGGAAATAAATTGATACCTGATAATGAATTTGTAATACCATCAAAGCGGATGTAAGGATTAAAATTAATACCCGCATCTATTAATGCAGGGCCGGTTTGAGTATTAACTGTACCTGTAAGTGATTGAACTGTAAAATTTCCTGTAACATTTGCACCAGATAATTCCTGCCACTGAGAAACAATCCCAGCTGCTGCTGTTAATCCAACATCTGATCTTAGCCACATTGTATTATTTGTGCCAATACCGCCAGGGGATTGCCCCTTCGCAGGAAAAGCAAATAAACATGCGAGTATCGGGTACAAAAAAAATCTCATGATACTAAATTGGATCAATAAGTTACCAAAAAAAAATGACTTTGAAGTGCTTTGTTGAATTTAGTGCAGGATCATAAACGAACCCTTCTGCTCCACTTCCTGTCGGCCTGCAAAAAGGTATTTGCAGATCCATACATAAGTACCTACAGGCTGATCTTTTCCTGACCATTTTCCATCCCATCCTTCGCCAATCCTGTTTGTGGTAAAAACCCTTTGTCCCCAGCGATTGAACACAGTAAAATATTCCAGCACCGATCCTCCCGGAAGTTTTGGCCTTAATACATTATTTATGACATCACCATTGTTTGGTGTAAATGCAGAAGGAACATAAAAACCAACTCCATAAGTGGTAGCAACTCCATGACCGGGATAACTATTTCCGCATCCTTGTGGTGGTGCCAGTGCAACAACAATTATTGTAACAGTTTGAGAATTTTGCAAGCCACTAATCGTATGCGTGAGTCCCATACTTCCTGAACTTGGATAAATAAACGAACCTCCATCAACAGACACCTGGTAACCCGCAGCTCCAGCTACCGGCAGCCACGTAAATGTAAGGTTGTTGAACCCAATATTTATTGTGCTCACCCTTGGTGAATCTAGTGCTATTAAACTTACAACTACTGCTGTTAGTGTACTGTTACAAAGGCCATCGGTTGATCCAACATAAAAAGTTGCACCTGCATAAAGCGGATTTGTTGTATAAGAATTACCTGTGCCAAGTACTGTTCCTCCTGCTGCCGTTGCATACCAGTTATAAGTAACACCCGCCGCCGGATTTTGTACAGCGAGGTTCGCTGAACTTCCTGAACAAACCGAAACATTTGCTGAAGTTGGAGCAGTCAGTACCTCGATACCCACATCAACGGGTACACGCACACTGTTACAGGTACCATTTACCGCTTCAACATAATAAGTGGTAGCTGTACTTAAAACGGGTGTTGTATAAGAAGTGCCGGTTGCCAGCACAGAACCGCCACTTGCCGCAGTGTACCAATTATACGTGTAGGCAGAATTGGCATTTTGAACAGCAATAGTTGTTGAACTTCCCGAACAAATGATCTGGTTATTTACTACAGGAGCTGTTGCTTCTCCAATAGTAACAGAAACGGGTACACGAATACTTAAGCAGGTTCCATTAACTGCTTCAACATAATAGTTTGTATTTGCAGAAAGCGTTGGAGAGGTAAAAGAAGTACCTGTACTTAATATACTTCCACCTGTTGCTGCAGCATACCAATTATAAGTGTAACCTGCAACAGGGCTTTGAACAGTAAGCGTTGCTGCCCCAACATCACAAAGGCCAACATTATTTACAACAGGTACCGTCACCGTGTTTATACTAACGGTTACACTTGACGAAGCATCGCAGTTTAAAGTAGTAGTCGTGTGAATATAATAATCAGTTGAAGTATTTAATACTGGGGTTGAGTAAGAAGCACCTGTTCCCAATAAAACGGTATGCGCAGCATCGCTGTACCAGTCATAAGTGTAACCGGCAACCGGATTTTGAACTGTTAACAGTGCTGTTGTACCGGGGCAAATTGTTACTGCAGGTACAATTGCTGCTGTTGCAGGCCCATAAGTAATTATCACCGGGGTTCGAACACTGCTACAAGATCCAGTCACTGCTTCAACATAAACAGTAATGGTAGCCGTAATCGTTGCAGTAGTATAACTGGTACCTGTACCAAGTAACGTTCCGGCAGATGCAGCATCATACCAATTGTAAGTATTACCAGCTACCGGTGTTGTTACTGTAAGCGTAGCAGTAGCATTCGGCTGGCATATTGTAACTCCATTTGCTAGTGGCGCTGTTGGTGCGCCAGGTGCGGTTAAGGTTACCTGTTGGGTTGATTGACAAATGCCTTGTGTGATCGTTAATGTATACGTTCCCGAAGCTACATTTGCAAGATTTGCAGTTACCTGTCCCGAAGGTGACCAGGAATAAGTTAATGGTGAAGCATTGCCCGTAACCGTAGTCGTTACATTAGCACTATTGGGATTGGTACAGGTAGGTTGTGTTGGTACCATATTAACTACCAGCGTATCGGTAGCATAAGTAAAATAATCATTGTGATTTAGTGGAACCGCTGCATATATCTTACCATTGGCAAATGTAAGCGGGTACAAAATTGTACTTGCAGGTGGAAATGTTGGATCCGTTGAAACAATAATATTTTTTGCCGTTGCCGGAATACTTCCGTTATCAACAGAAAATGTTGCAGGCAATGCGGTTGCTGTTACACTTGCTTTCCAGATGCGTTGCATTCTTAAACCCTTTCCATTGAATATGCATTGATCTATGGTTATAGGAGCTGCATCATCACCAATCAATATAAAAGATCCATCATTGGTAAAACTATTTGCATTTGCCGAATTTAATAATGGAAAATTACCAGCTGCATAAGTACCATTTGTATAGATAGTTATTAACCCGTTTGTATTAATTGATTTAGATTGTTTTTGCGCCAGGTTTGAAGCATCATCTCTTCCAATGCCCGTTATATTATTTGCATAAACACTATTAGCAGACCTGTCCCAAATAATAGTTCCATTTGAAGCTGTATAATCATTTGCATTTACCGCAGCCTGGTTAAGTGTAAAACCATATTTCACAGCGAGGTAAGATTCAACTTTATTTATTTCCGCTGCAGTTAATGTTCTTGCATAAATAATAACTTCGGCCATATCTATTTGTGCAGGCAGATCGAGAATGTTCTCATTGCCGATAACAATCTTGTCGGATACACCTGAAAAATCACCCGGGCCACCAGTTAAAGTAAGCGTACTATTATTGGCACCGTTTAACCTGTTGATAGAAGTAGCAATGGCAACGTCTGCATACGTAGTGGATAATGAATGTTGATTGAGCACGTTGATGTTACCAACATTCTCACCATTAGAAGCTGTTACAGCTTTCGGAAAATCAAAACGAATATTTCCACCGGCATTTTCATAACCAATTCTTCCTGTTGCACCAACCTGGTCTGTTTCCCACTTTAACCAAACGATACCGCCTTTTAGATTAAATACCTGGAACACGGTAACATTGCTGTTTGTTACCAGGGATGTGCCGGTAAATAAATTGATGCTTGATAAAGAATTGGTAACTCCATCAAAGCGTACATAAGGATTAAAATTAATACCTGCATCAACCAGTGTTGGTGCAGTTTGTGTGGTTGCCGTTCCAAGAATTGATTGAACAGTAAAATTTCCGGTAACATTTGCGCCCGATACTTCCTGCCATTGATTAATGGTTGTACCAACAGTTGTCAAACCAACATCCGACCTTAACCACATTGTATTATTGGCTGAAATACCACCCGGTGACTGGGCGTTTGCAAAGAAAGAAATTAATAAAAATGAACTCAGAAAAAAAAGTAAAGATCTCATGTTTAACATTGGTTGCCCAAGATACAAAAAAGGTTTCAAATGTTTCAGGATATCAGCAATCAGGTATCAGCTAAAAAATCCTGAAGCCAAACTCATAACTCACAACTCACTACTATTAACTCACCACTCATTTCACCTCCTGCATATTCACCAACCTTTTATAAAATCCATTCTGGCTAATCAATCCATCATGCGTTCCTCTTTCAACGATCTCTCCTTTTTGTAAAACGATTATTTCATTTGCATTGCGAATGGTACTCAATCTATGTGCAATAACAATAGAAGTACGATTGCTCATCAAATTATTAATAGCATCCTGTACGAGCCTTTCACTTTCTGTATCCAATGATGAAGTTGCCTCATCTAGAATTAGTATTGGCGGATTTTTCAATACTGCTCTTGCAATGGTTAGCCGTTGCCGTTCGCCTCCGCTTAACTTCGATCCCCGGTCACCGATATTGGTATCATAACCTTCTTCTTTCTTTTCAATAAATGAATGCGCATTGGCAATTTTTGCTGCTTCAACAATCGCATCTTTACCGGCATTATCCATTCCCAATGCAATGTTGTTAGCAATGCTGTTGTTGAAAAGAATTGGTTCCTGTGTTACAATACTTATTAATTTTCTCAATGAATGCAATGAATAATCTTTGATATTAATTCCATCAACCAATATCTCTCCCCCACTGACATCATGAAATCTTGGAACAAGATCTGCAAGCGTTGATTTACCTGCACCACTACTACCAACCAATGCAACGGTCTTTCCTTTTTCGATTTTTAAATTGATATTTTTTAATATCGTAACATCTTCATACATAAAACTAACATTCTTAAACTCGATGCTGTTTGTAAAAGATTCAATTTGTTTTCCATTGGGATTATCATCTACTGTAACCGGCGCATTCAATACTTCTTCAATTCTTGCAATAGCTGCAGAACCCTTTTGCATATTGCTAAATGCTGTTGAGATGGATTTTGCAGGATCAATAATATTATAGAACAAACCCATGTACGTAAGAAATAATGCACCATTCATATCGATGCCTCCTTTAAGGATCTGGCTTCCGCCAAACCAAAGAATACCGGCAAAAATAGATACACCCATAATTTCGCTCATCGGGGAAGCCAGGTCTCTTTTATAACCAATTTGATTTCTTGCCTGCAAAAGATCATCACTGATCTCGCCGAATTTGGTTTTTAATTTTTGTTCAACATTAAAGGCCTTGATAACACGAAGTCCCCCAAGTGTTTCATCAATGGTAGATAATGTTTCACTGTTTTTTTCGGCTACACGCTGGCTTTGTTTTTTTAAGGAGCGGCTAACCCTGCCAATAGCAATACCCATAATGGGAAGGCAAACAAAAATTACAATGGTAAGTTTTGGACTAATATAAAGTAACACGCCAAGATTGATAAGGATAGACAATGGATCTTTTACCCAACCTTCCAATGCACCAATCACTGAATATTCAACTTCCCACAGATCAGTCGTCATCCGGCTCATCAGGTCGCCTTTGCGCTGTTCGGTAAAATAACCAATCGGCAACTTTAGTATTTTATCATACATCTCGGTTCGGATGCGTGTAGCGATCGTATTCTTCATGGGCCCCATGGTACGTGCAGCTAAATAAAGGAACATGTTTTTTAAAAGAATGGAAACAATAATCATTATACAAACCACTCCCAATGCATACAATGGATCAACTTTAATAAGTCCGGTTAATTGGTCATTTACCCATCTCATCAAATCGTTCTTCGACTGGCTTGCTACTTCTGTTGCAGAACTGTTTACCTTAAACAATAATTGCATAAAAGGAAATAACATCCCCAATGAAATAACAGAAAATGCAATTGCCATCACGGTTGTAAAAAGATACCATACTATAGATCCTTTATAATCACGCAGATACCTGAAAATCCTTGAATACCTTTTCATCTTAATTAAATATGTATAGAAGCGGCAAAGTAACTAATTTTACAGCGATTAAAAGAAGAACATTATGTTAGAAGGTAAAAGGCAAAAGCAGGTTGCGGCGGTTTTAGAAAAAGATATTAATGAAATATTTCAGCGCCTTGGCCTTGCCATGATGGATGGAGGAATGATATCGATCTCTTCAGTAAGGATCACACCCGATCTTTTTGATGCACGCATTTATTTAAGTTTTTTTAAAGTAAAAGATCCCGTTGCTGCACTCAAAACAATCCAGGAAAGATCATGGGAAATAAAAAAAGAACTGACTGCCAGAGTACGTCACCAATTAAGAAGCATGCCCCAACTCACTTTCTTTATTGATGATACGTTGGATTATGTTGATAAGATGGAGCAGTTGTTTAAAGATATTAAGGACAAGGAAGACAAAACTGACAAATAATTATGAAATAAGAATTATCAATTATCAATTATGAATTATGAATTGATTCACGCACAGTACCTCAATTAGTAATCAGCAATTCTTAATTCTACATTCATAATTCTTAATTCAAATTGGCAATTCTTAATTCTACATTCATAATTCTTAATTCAAAGATGTATCTCGATTTCGCCTGGCGATATTTCAAAGCAAAAAAATCTGCCAATGCTATTAATATTATTGCAAGGGTAACAACATGCGTAATCGCTTTTGCAACCTGTTGCCAGATTTTGGTGTTGAGTGTTTTTAATGGTTTTGAAGGATTGGTGAAGTCATTGTATTCTTCCTTTTACACTGATATAAAAATAGTACCTGCAACGGGTAAAACTTTTTTGCTAAGTACCGATCAGCTTGCTCAAATAAATAAACAGGTTTATGTTCAACATTCCTCTTTAATAGCTGAAGAAAATGGCTTATTACAAAATGACGAGAACAAAGCACCACTCATTCTAAAAGGTGTGGATGAAAATTTTTCAAAAGTAAGCGGGCTTCCAAATAAAATCACAAGAGGGAAATTCAACCTGGGAAATGTAAATGAACCATCCATCGTTATTGGTTCAGGCGTACAATACCAGGCAAACATTACCGTGAACGATGCATTTGCACCAGAAGAACTAACTGTTATCTTACCAAAAAAGAATACTGCCAACAATGATCCTTTACAATCTTTAAGTGAAGGCAATGTAATTGCCTCGGGTGTATTCAGTATTCAACAGGAATTTGACAATACGTATGCGATCACAAATATTGATTTTGTAAAACAACAATTGGGATTAGCAAAAGATGAATTTACTTCTGCAGAAATAAAATTGAAAGCAGGTGCTGATATAAAAGATTGCAAAGAATCGCTGCAACTTCTATTGGGAAAAAAATATTTCGTACAAACAAGGTTTGAACAAAACACCAATCTTTACAATACCATGATCATTGAGAAATGGGCCATTTATGCCGTGCTTACATTGATCCTGGTGATTGCCGCATTCAACATGGTAAGTGCATTAACGATGCTGGTGCTGGAAAAAAAACAAGATATCGCCATCTTGCAAAGCATGGGAACAACCCGCCAGCAAATAAAAAAGATATTTTTAACTGAAGGAATTTTATTGGGCGGATTGGGAACAGTATGTGGAATTGTACTGGCACTGATCATCTGTTTTCTACAGGTAAAATTTAAATTGATCCCACTCAATGGCGGATCTTTTTTAATCGATTATTTTCCGGTGAAATTTATTGCAACAGATTTTATATTGGTTGCATCAACGGCCATGGCGATATCGTTGATTGCTTCGTGGTTTCCGGCCTATAAAGCATCCAAACAACCGCTGGAACTTAGATAAACAACAAGAAGTTTTTTTAAGTTGAATTCAAAATAACTGCTAAAGGTTTTTGAAGCTGCATTTCCACAGATCTCAAATATTTTTTACTAACGGATAAATAAAAGTTTGCTTTTCCCGGCAGCTTTTCAACGGCTTGTTCCGTTATAATACCTGCAGGAATATTTATGCTATTAGCAGCCTGGTCATTTCCATTCCCGGAAATTTTCAATGCATATATAAGCAGGCGATTTGTTTCAATAAATTGATTTTGCTTTTCTTTCTTTGCACGCAGCATGTATTCTTTAATAGCCGAATTATAAACACTATTGCGTTTCCGTAATTTTTTTTGCCAGCAAACTTTTCTATCTATATCTGCGATCACTTCCTTTGCATACGCAACTGCATCTTTAAATAAATTCCTGCATTTTCGTTGATGAACAGTTGCAACGATGCCCGACATGTCAGGATACTTTGTTTTCACAGTGCCATCTTTATAATGTTTGATCACAAATTCTTTTCCAATTGCTCCGCAGATAAGTGTTAAGGAAAATGGCAGATCTTTTTTCATGCAAAATATTTTGATTGTGATATTTAATTGCAAGTACAAATATATCTGCGCCTGCAAACTGTTTGATCAAACCCGGCGGAAATGATAGGAAATGGAGGTTCAGGATAGCATCCCATCAAATTCATCCTTCGTTGCATCAAGCATGTAGCCAGGAAGCAGCTAGAGAGCAGCTAGGATGTGGAATGGATATAGTTTTTAGAAAGTCTGACGTTATGTGCAATTTTTAGCGAACACTCTACGAATTGGAAGTCCCAGCCACACAATATTATTGACTTTATAATATTTTTTCAATGTGAATAAATATACTTTTTGCAGGCTAAGTAATTTAGTAAATTTGTTGAGTATATTTAAACTAAGATGATATCAAATAATTATATTCAGCCTTCCGAAAATTTTCCTGCTACTATAATTCATGGTGACGTTAGGAGAGTTTTGCAAGATATTCCCGATGATTCAGTACAGTGTGTGATAACATCACCCCCATATTGGGGCGTGAGAGATTATGAAGTTCAAGGGCAGATTGGTGCTGAACCAGAAATAGAACAATATATTTCTGATTTAGTTTCAATCTTTTCTCAAATTAGACGAATACTAAAAACAGATGGCACATTCTGGTTAAATATTGGTAATACATATACTTCTGGGGGCCGTAAATGGCGGGATTCTGATAGCAAAAATAAAGGTCGGGGAATGTCATATCGGCCTGATACGCCTCAAGGGTTAAAAAAGAAAGATTTGATTGGTGTTGCTTGGATGGTAGCCTTAGCTTGCCAGCGAGATGGCTGGTATTTACGAAATGATATTATTTGGAATAAACCAAATTGCCAGCCTGAAAGTGTGAAAGACAGATTAACAGTAAGTCATGAGTATCTCTTTTTATTAACTAAATCTGAAAAATATTATTTTGATCAAGAGGCAATAATGGAAGAGTCCAAAGATGGCTTCTCAAAGAAAAATCGCCGAACTGTTTGGAATATAAATACAGAACCTTATTCAGGTGCACATTTCGCTACATTTCCTGTAGGTTTAATTCGTCCCTGTATTCTCGCAGGTTCAAAACCTGGTGATATTATCTTAGATCCTTTTCTTGGATCAGGAACAGTATGTGCTGAATCGCTTAGATTAGGAAGGCTTAGCACAGGAATAGAATTAAATCTCAATTATATAAATCTTGCAGAAAAGAGATTACAAACAATACAACCAAAACTATTCGTTGCTTAAGGTTTAGGGTCAAATTCCCATTCACCAATAATGTTACATAAACTTTTTCGTAATGCTTTAACTTGAAGCTTTCTTTCTGTTCCGCCATCAAAGTAAAGTTGGAAATCTAATGTATTATTTTCTCCTATTACATTACAATAACCAGCTTTAGGCATTTGTTTACTTCCATCCATCATTTTGAGTTCGCCAAATTGGCTTCTTTCCAATAATGTTTTTGGAATTTCTACTAATTCATATTTCCAGTTTGGTGCTTTCTTCAAACATCGTAATATTAATATTTTATCAGAGCCTTTAAGATGGTCAAGAAATGAAGAAAGCAAATTCTTCAGATGCTCGGGATTGTCCTTCCATTCACCTTTCCCTAACTCCATGTATTTGCTGATCCAAATAAAATCCTTTTTAATTGCTTTATCAGCCTGAGTTTTTAAGCTATACTTAGTTGAACCAATTACTATATCGTGCCCTCTATTTCCTCTTGGAGCGAATTCGGCTTCAATACCTACCAATTTTGCAGTACTAACAAGCGCATACTCAAATTTATCTTTTGTAAATGGTTCATTTGAAAATGCATGATGAATCATTAATGCATCACCGAATGATAGCGACCAATCCTCTTTCATCAGTTTTTGCTTATGAAAGGTAAATCTCTGTGGACAGTTTAAAATATCAGTTACGCTTTCAATCCAATGCAATCTGTTTTCAGGAAATTGTTCAATGATTCTTATAAGTCTTTGGTGTCTTGATTCTATTTTTTTCATTTATTTAAGCGTCATAATAAGGTTGAATATACTCAAATGATTTTAATTTCTATTAAAATCAAAATGCAATATTACAATCTCAAATAAAACTGCACATAACATTAAGAACAATAGCCGCAAATTCCCCCACAAAAAAAATCTCCGTTAAAGTTTTCTTTAACGGAGATTTTTTATGGGGGAGTTTGCGGTTATTGTTTGTTGACCGACGCCGGTGCATCGTGAAGACTTGCTATAGGTGGATTAGTAGCATTTACTTTTTATGTACCTGGTTAATTTTGAGTGTTTCATTATTTTCAGAATAGTATTTTCCATTTTTTTTTCATTGGCATTCAATTCCCCTTACCCATAAATCTTTATAGTTCATTTTTCACTGCCACATTGGTGAACCGCTTGCCGGAAGTTCACAGTGCATATCCAAGCTGTAGTTTCGGCAAACGGAATTCTGTTGGATATTTGTGAGTTAACTTCCGCTTTTGTTTATTAATTTAGCTTCAGTTCCAGCGCACAGTTTATCAATTCCCAAACTGCAGTTATACTAAAACGTTAGCAGTTGTATTTGGACGATAGTGCTAACTTAAACAGACTCATAAAATAACCTAACATTGCCTAAAAATAAAATCATAACTCACTTTGACGAGTATCTTCCACTTGACGAGCAGGAAAAAAAAGCCTTGACAAGCCGCTTGACAGAATGCAAAATTAAACGCAAACAAATTATCTTGCAGGAAGGCGATACTTGTAAAAATTTCTCTTACGTGGTGGAAGGCTGCTTTAAAATGTACGGGGTTGACCAACTGGGAAAAGAGCATAACCTGTCGTTCGCTGCTGAAGATGACTGGATTGTTGATATTGGCAGTTTCCATAAACAAAAGCCATCTAAACTTTTTATTGAAGCAGTTGAACCTTCTGTAATTCTTCAAATTTCAAATAAGGACCTTTGGTATTTATACAATCACTATCCAAAATTTGACAGGAATTTTCGTGTCATCATTGAAGATAAATATATTGAACTTCAAAACCGGCTTCTGCAAACTTTTAGTGCATCTGCTCATGACCGCTATGAGTCTTTTTTGGAGCAGTATCCTAATATTTCCAACCGATTAGCTAATACGCAAATTGCATCTTACCTTGGTATAACGCCTGAGTTTTTGAGTAAAATCAGAAGAGATAGAGTGAGGAAATAATGCTAACCGCTAATCTACGAAAAAGTAATTTCTTAACATAGTTTAAGGGTAAAAACAACCTGTTTGTCTCATTTTTGCAGCGACAATAATGACATAAATAATTTAAAAAAAACAAGGAATGAAATCAGCATTAATCACAGGAGCCAACAAAAGTATTGGTTTTGAAGTTGCACTACAACTTGCACAAAGAGGAGTTTACATTTACCTGGGTAGTCGTTATTTGGAAAAAGGTAAAGAAGCCGTCAACAAACTAAAAGCAGAAGGATTAAACAATGTAGAAGTTGTTCAATTGGATGTTACAAATGATGAATCAGTAAAAGCTGCCCGTGCAGAAATAGGTAAGAAAACAAAATCGCTGGACATACTTATCAATAACGCCGGTATTTATGGAGGTTATCCGCAATCTGCTTTGGACGCAACTATTGAACAATTTAAAGCCGCCTATGATGCAAATGTTTACAGCGTTGTTAGAGTTACCCAGGCATTCATTGATTTATTAAAAAAATCTTCTGAGCCACGAATAGTAAATGTTACTTCAAGTCAGGGCTCACTTACTTTACACAGCGACCCTTCCTATAAGTATTTCGATTACAAAGGAGCAGTTTATCTTTCATCAAAATCGGCAATGAATATGTTTACAGTTGTTCTTGCTTACGAATTAAAGGGAACAGCATTTAAGGTAAACGCAGTTTGTCCTGGATATACCAAAACTGATTTCAACGGGCATAGAGGAACAGGCACTTTGGAAGATGCAGGAAAAAGAATTATCAAATACGCATTGATTGATAAAGACGGACCAACCGGCAAGTATTTTAGTGAAGAAAATAATCCGGTAACAGGCGAAATTGCCTGGTAAAGACTGCGACCTGAAAATTTTGCAATGCAGGAATTTAGAGAATAGAAACAATTTAAACAACCAGTATTATGGTAAAAATGACAGCGGTTTATCAAACCCCTAAGGATATAGCTTTTTTTGAACGACATTATTTTGAAGTTCATATTCCATTGGCAAAACAATTGCCGGGCTTAATAAAGTATGAAATAAATAATGGGTCAATTAACTCAACCACAGGACATCAGTGTTATCGCATTGCCAATTTATATTTTGAATCAATGGATACATTAAGGAATGCCTTTGCTTCAGAGGTTGGACAAAAATGTGCTGCCGACAGAAAAATTTTGGCACCAACCGGTGAGGATGTTCAAATTTATTTATATGACACAAAAGATGTTTAATTAACTATACCAGCCACCAGTCGAGTAAGCAAGGGGGGAATTTCACCCCTGCTCCTCACAGAACCGTACGTGAACGGCTCGATTCATACGGCTCTTCAAGATGCCCCGACCAATTGGTAAACCTGCGCTTACCAATTGTTAGGATGAACATGTTAATCATCGCTTGCGCTTGTTTTGTGTTCTCCAATTTTTACATCTTGTGTACCCCTTCGCTACTGCTTACTTTCATAAGCTATCAACACTACTACGGGTACATCCGTCCCTGCACCAGTTTGTGAAGGCATTTTA
>JBDTLP010000070.1:0-26834 GCA_039934735.1 Ferruginibacter sp.
CAATACATTAATCATGAATTTAAAACGGAAAGGGATTATTATGTAACGGCAAGGGTTGGCCGAGGTTGTAATGATGTTCAGAAAATAAGTATCATAAAAGCAGCCGAGCCAACATCAGAGCCTTCTTCTGATCAAATTATAACAGGCGGCGACAGTACCATTTATCCTAACATCCGGCAAACGTACACCTGTATGCAACCTGCCGATCATTATGACTGGAACCTGGATGGTTATCCTGCCATGAGGCAACAAGGTGTATCAGCATCCGCAAAATTTACTTTCCCTAAACCCGGAACATATACCATAAGAGTAACATTGAATCATGATGTTTCAAAACAATATCCGAGGATTGTCATCGTATCTGAAGAAGTTGCATCATCTCCAATCCCTCCGGAAAAACCTAATACCCCGGTAGAAAATGAACCTACCCCATCATCTGAGCCAGGTTCACCAATAATTAATGACCAGGCAAAGGCAGAATTTGAAAACATGGTAAAACAGGTTGTTGGTGGTGCCGATATACAAACGTTGAACTTTAATAAGTATTTATGCTACCATGTAGATAAAACAAAAGCAACCCTGAAACAAACAGATAAAGCTGCATTGGGGAGTCGAATTAGCGAAAAGACCGATTATTTCAACTTGTTATGCCTGCAAATGCCAAGTATGAAAACCAGGAAATCATCATTTGGAAAAAAATCAAAAATTGATATCAAGAAAGTTGAACTGAAAGTTAATCCTGATGATGGTTGTGTTACGCTTATCGTTATAGAATATGAATAGTTTATGATCGGCTATTAAATGGCTTTTCATTAATCTTTATAATATCTTAAAATGAAACCGGCGAACTTTTTAGTAATTTGAAAGTTTATGTAAATGAAGATGTTTAAAAAGTATTTATTTTTTTTATTCCTGTCTATAATAACAATCAGTATCAAGGCGCAACCTATCGTGGATACAATTTATGTAAACTCAATAGATGACATTGCTGTGCAGTTCCCTTCCGAGGTAATCAGCAGGAACTGGACTCCCTCTGATGCCATTTCGAAGTATAATTTAATTTCTCTTCCAACAAGGTCAGGGTTTACCATCAGGGCCGCACAAAAAGGGGTGCAACCTGCAAGGCTGTTGGTAGGTATTGGTAAAAAGAATTACAATTTTTTTATTTCGTTTAAAGAGAAGCTTAATTATAGTATTGACTACGCATATACCTACGAAAAGCTCGATAGGCTTATCAAAAGACAGGAACTAAAAGAAAAACCGAATAACGCCACTTCAACAGAAAATAATAATAATAAAAAACCTGCAGATGATTATTATCAAATATTAGAAAGCGGGGATAAAAAATTCAATCAACGCCTGTATGCTGAAGCAAAGATAGATTTTGAAAACGCTCATAAAAAAAGACCGGACCAGCCATATCCAACACAACGATTGGAAGACATAAAGGAAAAACTGGATGAGAAAGAAAAGAAAGACCAGAAATTAAAAGGGGACTTCCAGCTTAAGTATAAAAATTATATGGCCGATGCTGACAGAAAGCTAAAGCAAAACCAGTTAGAAGATGCAAGAACATCGTACGAACAGGCATTGCTGATAAATAAAAATGATCCGGAAGCAAGTAAACAAATTACAATTATTAATGAGAAGGAAAGCAAGCTTAAGCAAACTGAAGATATAAAAAGCAATTATACTGCAGCAATAAAGGTTGCTGATAAAGCTTTTGGCGACATGGACTATGCCGCTGCGGAAAAGTCTTACAAGAAAGCAATGGATTTTAATGTATCAAAAGATCCATGGCCGCAGGACCAGGTAAATAAGATTCACAAAGTGCTGGCAGATATCACTAAAAAAACTGCAGATGATAAAAAAGCACTTGAGGATAAAGCACTGGCTGAGAAAAAGGAAAAGGAAAATAAAAAGACAGAAGACGAATACAATGATATTCTTAAAACAGCTGATAAGTATTTTAAGAATAATAAACTTGATAAAGCCAAAACTGAATATAATAATGCATTGGATCTGAAAAAGGATGGTTCATGGCCTAAAGAACAACTCGCTAAGATAGATGTGATTTTTAAAGAAAAGAACCTGAAGGAAAAATCTGAGAAAGAAAAAGAAGCCATCAGGATTGAAAAAGATAAAAGGATATTGGAGGATAAGGCAAGAGAAGAAAAATACCAGGCCGCAATTAAAAATGCAGATGAATTGTTTAAACTACATAGTTACACATCTGCAAAAGCTGCTTACCAGGCTGCAATGGCAATAAGTAAAAAACCAGAAGCTGAAGAACAGGTAAAAAAGATTGATAAGATCATTGCAGATGAAATAGCCGCAGCAAAAGCCGAAAGGATAAGGCTTGAACAGGAGAAAGTCATCACCGAAAAATATGATAAAGTAAAGATCCAGGCAGACGCACAATTTGCGAAAAACAATTATCCGCTTGCGAAAAAACTCTATATGGATGCCGCGGCAATAAAGCCCGTAGAAGCATACCCTAAACAAAAATTAATTGAGATACAAGCTGCGCTTGATGCAAAAACTGCAATAGAAAAAGCTGAAAGAGAAAGAAAAGTTGCAGAAGCAGAACTGAAAAGAAAATATGACCTCGCTATTTCTAAAGCAAAATCTTTTTATTTGAAAGATGATCTTGTAAATGCACAAACCGCTTACCAGGAAGCCAATGGCTATAAACCTAAAGAAACAGAACCACAGAACCAGTTAAGGATCATTACTGATAAACTTTCATTTATTGCCAGGCAAAATGATACTATAGAAAGATATGAAAGTAAAATAGAAGTGGGAGATAGTTTGTTGAATGCACAAAAATATGAACTTGCTAAAACGGCATTTAATGAAGCACATGAAATAAAACCATCGGAGCGTTTCCCTCTTTCACAAATAAAATATATTGATTCACAAATTAAAGAGGAACGTAATAATAAAGAAGAAAACGATAAGCGGGAAGCGATGCGAAAGGAACTGGAAAAGGAAAACCAGGTTAGTGAATTGTCGGATAAAGCATGGAAATCTTTTAGAGCAAGAAATTGGGAACCTGCTATAGAACAATATACAGAACTGTTGCGGATTGATCCTGATAATAACAGTGCAGGCAGGTGCATTCAAATTGCAAAATACCAGTTGGGCCTTGCGAAGAATGCTCCTAAAAATATTGGTAATGAACCAGGCAAGCCGGGTGTAAATAATACTTCTAAAGTATTGGATACAACCGTTTATGCAGTTCCCGGACAAGTAAGCCCCTATACGAGACAGGTAGCTTCGATACCATACGACAGTTCTGAACTATACGAAAAATACCCCGGGATTGATTTTTCAAAAGTACCACCCGAACAACCCCTGAGTGATTCTTTTGTTGATTCGAAAAACAATGCAAATATTTTTTATAAAGTCCTTAACCAAAAACCAACTCTCAATATTTCAGATAAGAGTAATAAGGTAAGGCTCATTTGCCAAAATCTTCATTTTGAGGATAAGGATACAAGTGTTTATATAAAACTATTGATACAAAACGGATCTGAAAAAGATTTCCTTACAGGTGCCATGATGTTTACCTGGATAAAAAGAACAGGCAGCAAGATCAGGTTATACCCGACCTATCTTTATCCCGCAACCTTACCCATTGTTAAGCCGGGAAATGAAGCAGTTGTGATTTACGTTTGTAAATCGTATGATATTGGCGAAAATGAAAAACTGGAATTCGATTTGAGTGATCGTAAAAATAAAATAAAATTTGAACTTACTATTAAGGGATCGTTATTTTACGAAGAATCTACACGTTAATAAGTTTTAAAAAAAATGCTAAATGCTCATCGTATTATAATGAAGTCAATACTACGGCGGCTCATCGTTTGCGTTAGCTTTATGCTGGCTGGTTTTTTTTCTTATGGGCATGATATTTTTTTCTGCGGTGAAAAGATCCCGTTAGATGATGCATTTGTCAGAGACAAACTCATGAGCATTATTAAAAAGCAGATTGGATTGGTAAACCTTCCTGATCTAAGGAGCCGCATAGATAAATACATGTCAAGAGTAGAAGATTACCTCGCAAAGTCAAACCTGCCACAGGATTTCAAATACCTTGCAATTGTAGAGAGTGGATTTAAAACAGATGTGGAATCATGGGCACATGCAAGAGGTTTTTGGCAACTGATGCCCGCTACGGCAAGGGATTGGAATTTAATAGTAAATGAAACTACCGATGAACGAACTGATTTTGATAAATCAACTTTAGCAGCCTGCCAGGAAATTATTCGTAACTACAAATACATTCAAAAAAGTTGTAAAATAAATTCATGGGTATTAACTGCTGCCGCTTATAATCATGGCATGGGGAGTATCACAAATGCAGTGCGTAAACAAAATGAAAATAATTATTTTGCATTGGAGTTGAATCCTGAAACGGCAGCCTATGTTTATAAGATCATCGCAATAAAAGAGCTTTTTGAATATCCTGAATTATACATGAATAATTTCGGTTATAATATTTTTAGCACAAGGAAAATTTCTGATGTTCAACCAGGATATGATTCAAAAAAAACAGATGTTTCATTGGGTAATATGAAGTTTGATCTTAACGCAAAAGATGGAGCTCATCCTTCAGATCTTGGTCAGGGCAATGTGCAAAATGCGATCAACACAAATAGAACAATCGTTCCCGGTTATAAGATCATATCTGCCAGGATCACTCAAAAATATAAGAACCTTAAAGATGGCGACCTGGTAACATTTATTTTAGATGATGACCTGGAAGTAGGAAGCAGATTTACAGCTAAGGGCCAGCCTATAATAGGCACTGCATGGATCATTGGTGATCGTGTACAGATAGATCTTGGTTATGGCCATAAAGTGATCCTGTATGATTTCGATATTAAAAAGGGAATCGGCCTTTCGGAATTAAAGAAGAAGCGGCCAGCAGTACTCCTGCATGTTGCTATTACTAATCGAAAACGATAATTGTATGCCCATTTTATTAATAGGATTATTAACTTGATTGCTCAATATAAGATGTATTCAAAGCGGCTATAAAACCCTCACATTTATCAATGCTGATCAATATAATCTTCGCTGTTTTCTTAATCCCAAATGCTTTAATGACAGTAACAGGTTCTTTTAAATAAATGGCGATATTGTTTTTTTCTAATCCATTAAATAAACCAATCTTCACAACATCAGTTCCCAATACTGGTTTGTTTATTTTAAGTACGCTTTCAATATTATCAAGATGAATCATTGTATCACCACCCAGAATTCCATTGCGTATCAGAAGATCATTTTCCAATAACAATGTCGATCTTATTTTTAATGATCGTATGTGTGAAAAAAGCTGGATACATGTATAGAAGCTTAAGATCGTTAGTATCCATGCAGCAGTATTGCTCCACAACTGAAATACGAAATGCATGCCTACAGTTTCAATAATGAAGAGACAAAGAAAGGTTCCGAGTATTAAAATAATTCCATTTTCTTTATAAGAAGTAAACCGCATTGAATGTTGAATGTGTTTTTCTTTTTTACAAAAGGTATAATAAAAAACGGCTACTTCTGAAGCCATGATGGCTGCAGCTTTTTCATTTCCAAAAACAGATTTTAAGATCGCCCTGCAGTGTACAAGAAAATCTATAGAAGATAAATTATTGCTGGCCAGGTTTTTTTTTGCTGTATAAAACTTCCATATTATAAATCCCACAAGGCTCATTTCTATGGCTGGCGAGATCCATAATTTTATGATTGAAAGTATTTGCGAATCATTTTTTGAGATCAATAAACCTGCAACAACAATACCTGCCATAAATACACGGAGTACAGTAATTTTTGATATTACGGTTTTACGGATCAATAAATAATAAGCCAATGGAGCTGTTATCAAAAGATCTAAAATAATAGCCAATGAAAGTTGATCCTGCTGTGTTTTATATTTTGTAGAAAAACGAATCAATGCACATGCTAAAAAGATTAATGCCGGAACAGCTATTGCAAGTTTTAGTCTTGATTTGGAAAGGGTTGCCATACAGAAAGTTTTGCAGTTAATACTAATTATGACGCTGCAAAGGAACAGCTTTTATTTGATTTTATTGATCAAAAGAAAGACAGTTGACAATGCATAGTGACAGAAGGTAGAATAGAAGGATGGTAGAAATAAGAAATAAGAAATAAGGAATAAGAAATAATTAATGAGGAATAAGAAAGTAAAGCAGCTATAAACTAAGGGATTCGATTTTCAGGGACTGAACTTTCTTATTCCTTATTTTGTGTTTCTTATTCCTTCGTAGAGCCATAAATAATTGAGACCACGACCCGCCTCCTTGTTTAAAATAATTTTCAAGCTTACCATATTCAGCAAAGCCCAGTTTTTTATAAGTAGAAACAGCTTTTTCATTTGAATAAACAACACTAAGCAATACCTGGTCGATTTTTTTATTTTCAAATGCTTTATCAACGGCTAGTTTTAAAATTTGTGATCCAATACCCTTGCCTGCATAAGAAGGATCTACATACATTTGAACGATCTCTCCCAAATGACTTGTTTTAATTCTTGTTTGTTGAATAAAGCCACAAATGCCAATCAACATTTTATCATCAAATGCGCCGAACATAAAATCATGGCTGTTGTTTGTTGAAAGGATCGTTTCAAATTTTAATGGATTGGTATTTGCCTCTTCTTCATAGGTAGTTCCAAATTGATCGGGATGATTTTTTAAACAGGCAAGTCTAACCTGTCGGTAGCTTTCTATGTCTTCGGATTGTAGTATCCTGAAATTAATTTTCATGATAGATGATTTACATTTTATCTACTGCTGCAAATTTTTTCCTTATAAAAATATTCAGCGGCTCTTCATAAAAGGCAAAGATAAAAAATGCAATGAGTTGTGTTAAGATGAATACGAGCAATACATATAAATTATGATGTTCACCAAAATGAATTTCAATAAAAGGAGCAGCAATCGATTCTATTACCATCACATGTACGAGGTAAAATGCATAAGAACTGCGCCCGAGTACGCCCATCAACTTTGATGAAAGAATTTTTGAAGTTATACTTTTTTCGAGGATCAATCCATAATACAACACTGCAATGGGAATTGGTAAAATAAAATTATTGATGAGAATATATTGTGTTGCCTGGTTGAGGTCATTCATATTATTGCTTGCGATAAGGATACCGATGCTTATTAATATTCCTATGCTTCCTGCTATTGTGTATTTCCGTCCACTTAATGAAAGTGGTTGGTCTTTTTTTCTTTTCAATACGAGTAATGCTATAAATATTCCACAAAAGAATTCGAAGAAATGCCCAAAAAATGTAATAGAAAAAACAAAATCGGTTGTGTGTAAAAAAGAAATGGGCAATGTTGAAACAAACAATGCTATGCCCAATAACAATGCGCCAAACAATAAGGCAACAACATAATTAAATTTTCTCAACAGGAACATGATGAATGGTGCCAGTAAATAAAAACATTCTTCTGTTGTTATCGACCAGCTTTGTTGTATCGCCCTGTCGGCTTGATTATAAAACAAAGCATGCGTGAGTGTATAATTCTTAAAAAGATAAATAGCATGGAAATCAGGACGAAGCAAAATTGCAATGGTAACCAATAAAAAATAAACAGGATATATTCTGGCAAACCTGTTCACAAAATATTGATTAAGCATGCCCGCTTTTACAGCAACATTTTCATAATAAATATAGATGATCAAAAAACCACTAAGTACAAAGAAAAAAGCCATAACATCAATTACCAGTTTGTACCCAAATTCAAATGGAAGGTGTACAAAAAAAACGGCTGCAGCACCCATTGCCCGAATGCCTGTGAGAGCAGGAAATTGTTCTTTGCTAAAGTTTGTCGGACGATATAAACCCATTTATTTTTTTGCTTTCCATATTGTTGAATTAAACAACGCCAGGATTAATATTTTAAATCAAATTTTCCATTCGTTAACGCAACCGTAACTCCCGGTGTTTTACTTAAAGTTCCATAAAATGTTCCTGCAATTATTTTTGCAGCCGGGTCAAATTTAGTAATTGTAATGTTTCCAGGTAATGAGAGATCAGATTTATAAATTCCTGTAGTGTAATAGGCACACCATACTTGCCCTTTACCCTCATTGCCTAATTTGTATGTTGTGTTTGCTACTATTTGAATACTGTCAAAAAAAAGGCTGATACTTCTTATTGGTTCAGCACCTGAGTCATTACATTCATCTTTCTCATTTAATGTCAACAAGAAATCTGTAGCATTGTAGAGAGCAAAATTGGTTGATATTGGCCCCACGCTATTGGCCTTAAATATGCAGGGAGATAAATAACTGCCATTTATTTCAACATCAAAAGTTCCCTGGTCATCAGTTCTTATCAAACCGTCATCTGTTTTTTTACAACTTGTTGTAAAAAATGCTGCAAAGACAATTAGGCAAATAAATCTCATAGCGTAGTTTATTAGTCTTAAAGAAACGACTTTTTAGTTGAACAAGGAAACAAAATTTCAAAGTAATACAATGGCAAAAGAAAAAAAAGCTGCATTTTTTTGTGCAGCATTTTTTAAATTTATCCTAACTGATCAAAAGAAAAACCTTTCAGCAATAATTTTACCACGCTTCACTTCAAATACTGCGACTTGTTCTTTTGGTAATATACTACCCAATAAAATTTGGATTGATCCACGCCATCGGTAAATCTGCTTCAAAATTATTTCCACTGGTTCTTATTCTTTTTTCAAACCTGCCTTCTATATTAAACCCAACTTTTTTATAAAGCGCTATGGCTTTGCCATTGGATTCCTGTGCAACCAATTCTACTCTTAAAATATCGGGCCTTGTTTCAGTAATAGTATCAAGCAGATTTTTAAAGATCATTTTACCAAGTCCCTTGCCATGAAAATCCTGGTCAACTACAATGGTGAGTTCACTTAATAAATGACTGAATACTTTGGGCGTTAATTTATAACAATGAATTTCTGCAATGATGCGATTAGCATTTGATGGGTTCTCCACTACTAGTTCTATTCCTGTACCAGAAGCGTTTTTCATAAATGCATGAATATAATTTTCGGTGATCTCTTCACTGGAACGTGCGATACCAATTTTTTCTGAAGCCACTTTTTTGTACAATGAATAAATTTTGTAAAAATCATTTTCATTTGCGAGCCTCGTTGTGAACATGGTTTTTTGTTTGAGCTGGGAAGTTGATATGTTGATAAGGTTAAAATGGGTGATAAGGTTGAAATGGTTAATAAAGTTGATAAGGTTAATAAAAGATATTACCTTGTTACCTTTATCAACTTTTCCCTTATTTATTTGCAACAAGATATTTTTCAAATACCATTTTAGTTTCCATGGCAGATGCTTTATCCTGCTTATCAATGACCTTCATTTTTTCAGGAAAATTAAAAGCCACCCATTTATAGAATTTCCTAAATCGTACGCCGGCAGCAAGTTCTATTTGCGCAGCACCAGCAACGGTATCAACCTGGATAGTGGCTATTTTATCATTGCTAAAAGAATATATATACTTTGTTTTTTTTATTCCGTCATAAAAATAATCGTTCCATATATCCGTATCATATTCTACACTTTTTATAAAATTTCCATCTTCTTCAATAGAAACTACATTCCATTTTGTTTTGAATGCCTGGTTCCAGCCTGCCATATATTCTATGTATTCCGCCCTCTTGAAACCAACACCGCCTGATTCATTCAATCCTACAAAACGATCTGCCAGCAGTGTATCCATTGCTTTGAAATCTGCCTTTGCAAAAATGGTATGGAAGTCATCGAATAATTGCCTGTTTGTTTTTGTTGGAGCAAAGCTGAAGGAAATAAATATAAAGGCTAACAGGTATTTCATAATCGGGGCTTTTTATTTATTCAAAGGAACAATTTTTTATAAAGCGAATTACTAATCTTATTTATATGCAGTTATTTATTGTACAAGGATCGTATCCATGACAGGTATATTGTTTTCCTTGAAAAATTTTAAATAATAAGTGCCTGCTGTTGTAGCTTTAAAAGTATAAACAGTTTGTTCTTCCTTATACACTTGTGTGCAAATGCAACCGGTATATTTTCCAATCACATTGATGGTTGTTGTATTTCCAGAAACGCTTTTTTCTAAATGATCAAATTCACCACAACCATTAGATATGCCATAGGTTAACGTAATAACAAAATCCTGGTTAACAAGGCCGCTATTGGGGCCTTGTATATTTATTACAGGTGAGTTTGAATAGCTGATGCAATTATTATCATCTTTCGTTTTAGAGCAACTCAATATAAAGAAAGATGATAAAATGATTAAATATAGTATAATAGCGATCTTCATAATTTAAATGTAAGGATTTTCATCAGCACATTCTGATTCCTGGTTGGTGGGAGACCACAACTCTTCGGAAGTTTTTTATCTACGCCATTGATTGGAACGCGGATGACACGGACGGAGCGGATGTTCACGGATTTATTTTTTGTTCCAAAAAATGACAGATCAATTATTAAATTTATTATCAGTGATGTTGCGCCAGCAACATAAATCCGTGGTCATCCGCTCCGTCCGTGTCATCCGCGTTCCAATCATTGAGGTAGGTGTTTCATAAAAAATTTCCGAACAGTTGTAGTAGAATACCAACCACTTTCAAAATAATTTATTTCTTAATGACCTGTTCAAATTTATAATAACCTTTTGAAAATAGGATGCCAGCTAAAATAAAAAATAGCAAATACAAAACGGTGAGCCCAATCGTTAATAAGAAAAGATACTGTACACAAAATATCAGCAGTAAAATTTTTAAATATTCCTGCATACTGAAATTTTTCAGGAACGTAATACTATTCATGAGCAATAACAAACTATAGCCACATAATATAAAACGAATGGCATCTTCATAATGCAGGTACACAGGTACAAGCATCCCTGCAGTTATAAATTCCGGTAACAATAAAACTAAGCAGGTTAAAGCATATTGAATGAAACGTTTTATCAATGAAACAGGAACTCCACGATAAAACGATAAGGACGTTTCTTCAAACTCCCTTATCCTGTACATTATAATTCCATTGGCAAGAATACCAAAGTTGAAAAATATAAAAGTAAAACGATTGTCAAAGCCACCAGCTTCTACATTATTTTGCGCCAGCTTATAAAGTACGCCGCAGGTAAATAGTTTGACGCCTGCCCACATGATCCTTTGTTTATTTGCCACAAAGCGAAGCAATATAATTGGGTAGGGAGATAAAAGTCTTGGCAACATTATTCCATTTTTCCATTGCAACAACGATCTTTTAGAGGGGTCATTTAAAAGATAAACATGCCATGCTGCAGGAACAATGCATAACGACATCAGGAACAGCATTACAGATAGCAAAGGAAAATATAAATGCTGCTGCAATCCAACAAGGATCATAAATACTCCATACAGCAATATGGGCAATAAAAGCAATAGCTCTATAAAAACAAATAACCTTAATCGTTTTGCTTTGCCAAGGCAATTGAATATGTACAGGAAACTATATTCTTGTTTGTAAATGGTATTGGAAACAAATGCAACATATTTTCTTGCATACAGTAACCAGCCGAAGAAAACGATTAATAAGAAGCTGTTATTTTTAAGTGTGCCTGAAGCCAATGAATAATGATAGGCAAATAATCCTGCGCCATTCAATTGAACGACTATATAAAACATCATTGTAAATAAAAAAACAAAGAATCCGGCGTTCTCTTTGTAAAATGATTGTACAAATGAGCGGAATAATATTTTGAAAGGACTATTCATTTTATTAAAACACTTCTGTTAATAACAGTGATTTCTTTTCCTGAAAGTGTTAGTTCTGTATCCAGGTCCTGGTGTGAGCTCATTAAAAAAGCAGTGCCTGTATTTTTAAATCTTTCAAGAATAAATTTACATGCAGCAGTAAAAGCATATGGATCCAAAGTAATCAATGGTTCATCAAGTACAATGAGGGAAGTATTGCCAATGAAAGCCAGCACAAGCGATAATTTTTTTGTCATGCCGGCAGAATAGGTACCGATTGAGTTGTTTACATAATCATGCAATGAAAAAATTTCAAGCAATTCAGCAATGTCTTTTTTTGAAATATTACGGATACTACCGTACAGGCATACCAGTTCCATGCCTGTCATGAATAAAGGAAATAGAGGTTCCGCCTCTGCCCAACTCACCATTTGGCGATAGGCGAGTGGATCATTTTGCAGGCTTGTGTTTTTAAAAGATATATCACCTTTAAATGGGATCAGCCCTGCAATCATTTTAAGTAAAGTTGTTTTGCCTGAACCATTGGCACCTTTTACCCAATAGATTCCGCTTTCTAAATGAAGCTGTGGAATATCAAGTATAAGATCTTTGTTATAAAATTTTTGTACAGCTGATAATTGTAACATGGGATAAAGATATTGATTTCTATTGCTCTTAGTACAGGAAGTCAGACATCAGACATCAGACATCAGAAATCGATGTTATAAACTTACATATTCACATAAGCTGATAGATGAAATCTGATTTCTGATATCATTGTTGCTGCCATCCAAAAAAGATAGAATAAGAAAAAATTATTTACTTATTGAGTACAGCCAGCATTTTAGTAAGCTTTGCTTTTCTTTCAGTTTGATAAGGCTCTCCCCACATTGCTAAAAGATCAGGAAGTAGCTGGCGGATGATAGAAGCTCTTGCAATTTCTTTAAAGCCATTGTCAATCGTTCCCTCTAGATATAATTGCCCAAATGCAATAGCAACGATGATTGCATCTGTACCTGACACAAGGCGGCTACCAAATTCATGTTGCTGTAAGTAAGGAGTTAGTTTTTGAATATCAGTTTCATTAATATCAAACTTCGGGTAGCCGAGATCGTCAATATGCTCAAATAAAAATTCTTTTGGATCATTATCTTGGTGTGTGTAGCGCCAATCTTTAAAAGCCAAATAGCTGTCTGCACCATCCTCGTTACCGAAAGGGGCAGCTTCATCCACTGTATTAAAATAAAAAGTTTCATTCAGTAAAAGCTTTGCATTGGGATGCGCTTTTGCAAAAGAAGGTAAGGGACCTGTTATTATTTGCTTCTTTTTTTTAAGAGATATTATTGAGCTGGATTTATTGTTGCCGGAGCTGCTGTCAACTTTTTTATTGTTGACCTCATTTTTTTTAGCCTGTCCACAACCTGCCAGGCATAAAAATACGCATGCGAAAATTTGCATTCTCATAAGCAGTATATAACATCACAGCCGGTAGAAGTTTTGGTTTTTTGCTGGTTTGGGTGATGATGCTTATTAAAGAAACGAATAATTATTTAAAAGAAAAATATTTTTTCGGGTGAGTGAATGGGCATGATTAATTAATCAGGCATTGTTTATTTTTCCATCAAAAAATGATTATAGTCCTTAAACAAGAATTCTTAATCGTGCAACACTTCATTGTTTTAATTTTACCATGATTGCTGCCATTCCTTTCCTTAGTCCTTCAAAATAATGCTCTTGTTTGAATTCAGGTAACATTCTTTCATCAATGATTTTTTTTGTTTCATCATCAGATAATTTTTTTTCGATACCATCGCCATTGCTTATTCTTATTTTCCTGAGCCCGGTGCTGATTCCAATGATAATACCGTTATTCTTATCTTTTTGTCCAACACCCCATGATCTTCCCAATCCAGTTATAAAGTCATCAAAATCATCTTTTGTTGTATAAGAAGAATCTATACTTACGATCGCAATTTGAATGGTTGTTTCTTTTTCAAAATACTTTATGATGGAATTAAGGGTATCAATTTCCGTTGCAGATAAAATATGTTCGTAATCGCTTGTGTAGCCAATGGGGTTTAATGGAGCAGGAGGTGATTTATGTTTACTGTTATTTAATTTTGAAGTGCTATCCAATGTAACTTGTGAATGCTTTTGGCCATAAGTTGTACTGATGGAAAAAAGAACGAATATTAGTATTGCAAGTATTCTATTCATAAATATAAAGTTATCCTGTTGTGACCTATTTTTTCATTTCTGTGATGAGTTCCTGTAAAAATTCTGAAAACGATTTCATGTCAGGCGACAGTTTCGATGTTTCTGTATCAATGGTAAACTTCTTTACTTTTCCTTTCAGCGAAAATTCAAAATAAATTCCACAACCATCTGTGCAATCGGGGCAGCCAAATCTATGCTGTGATGTAGTTAATAGTTGCACAGGAATTTTTTCAACAATACTATTTGCTAAATGCATTTTTTCAACATTCTTGATTGGCGTTTTGCATATGACATTATCCTTGTGTTCAAAATAGCTATCTGTATAATCTGCTAAAAGTGTAGTGGCATTTCCTATCATATTGTACTGGAACATGGTTGCACAATGAGAACCACATTCCCCGCAAAACATGCCAAATAGAATGTACTCATACATGCGATTTGTATCCGCCTGGGGCAAACAGTCTTTTTTATTTATTTCTGCAGTTGTAGCTATAACGGTTTTATTTTTTTGATCGCAACTGATGATTACGAAAAAAATCATTGCAGCCATAAAATATTTAATCATCACGAGTCTTATTTTTTTTCTTTAATAAAACAAACCACAAAATGGCAGTTGGTATTGCAACCATAATGGTTATTAAAACGGCGGCAGCATCAAAACCACTTGCTTCAGTACCCTTATGTTGTCCCCAATATTCAACCTTCATGGTTATACAAATCGCAAGCATCAGCAAAAAGGCAATGCTGAAAATAGCGGTAAGAGTTATCAATATGAGTTTATTCATTGAAGTCATAATTTGCGGACGTATCTGCGTGAACAGGGTTTTTATAACTGCTGATCTTTTTTAAATAGGATCCCAAAACATCTTTACTCCAATCTTCATGAACTGTACGAATTCTTGTTGAGTTTAAATCTGTTTTCACAACCTGGAATTCAAGGCTATCATTTTTTGTTGTATTAGAGATCAGTTTTACTTCCCATACTGAAGATGCACGGGATGTAAAATATACATTGACTGTTTCTTTAGTCAAGAAATAAAATACAGCAAACAATAACAAAGGCAAAAGAAAATGTATCGTGTGATAGGTCATTTTATATAATAATTTAACCTCGACGGTTATTAGTTTTTTTTTCGTTTAAACATAACCCAAACATCCACACATCTTTTCCGAATATGGGCCTGGGGAAAATGAAGGTCGTATGAAACATCTTTGCCTGATTTTCCAATTCCGTCAACATATACCTGTGTTGTGTCAAACCGGGCATGAGTCGCCAGGTAATTATAAACAGCATTGGCTCTTTTAAGTGAAAGTTCATCATTTAAAGAATCAGAACCTGTTGTACTTGCATATCCAAAGATCTTTAAATACCTGAATGTTTCGGGAGTAATTTTCTTCGCGATGAAGTCTAATTTATTTTTATATTTTTTATCAATTGAATAACTGTTGTTTTTGAAATAGATTGTTCCAACAATATCTTTTTGGCAAAATGCAAATGAGGTGAAACTAAAAACCAATATAATTGACAAGCAATATTTCTGAAACATGTTTTATTTATTTAGCATTTTTGAAAGCAGTTGAAAATGCTCATCATCAAAACAAACCAATACAACTTTTTCTATTGTACCATTTTTCGAAAGAAACGATGCAATGGTTTCTATAGAGATCTTTGCAGCATCTCCTTTTGGAAACTGGTAAATGCCTGTACTGATATTTGGAAAAGCAATTGTTTTACAATGATTGTCTGCAGCAAGTTGTAATGAATGCTTATAACAACTTTCCAGTTTTTCTCTTTCATTATTTTTACCGTCATTCCAAACCGGCCCCACAGTATGAATAACATATTAGCAGGTAAGTTTCCTGCCGTAGTAATTACTGCTTCTCCTGTTTTGCAGCCGCCTTGTTTTGCAATGATCTTTCTGCAGTCATCTAAAATGGCGGAGCCGCCAGCCCGGTGTATGGCACCATCAACACCGTCTCCTCCCAATAAGGAAGTATTTGCTGCATTCACAATTGCGTCAACAGTTACTTTTGTGATGTCGCCTTTTATTATTTCTATTTTATTTTTAAATGACATGAAGTCTGCCTTTTTGTTTGTCAAGTAAATCCTGGATCATATTCAACACAATTTCCTTTTCATTTTTTTGAACCTCACGGTGAAGATGCAGGAATTGTTGTGATTCCATTTTATATTTATTCTTAAAAAGGGACAACTGATCGTTAACAGGATTGCTTCCTGTGAGAAGTTCATATAAGATTTCTAATGTCGCTTCATTTTCTTCAAGCAGACTTAGATTGCCGAAACTGATTTCTCTTGCCTGCATATTTTTTTTCGAAACAATAATTCCAGCTGCCCCGCCAATAGGTATTGAATTGTTATGGTTTGCAATGTTCTTTACAATAAGATCAAAATAAAAGCAACTGTGAAATTCCCTCGAATATTTTACGTCAACCACAAATTCCAGGGTTGGATGCCTTATCATTAAAGCATGTTGTTGTGCAATGTTTTGTGCTTCTAAAAGGGTCATTCTATTAGTTTAAAACTATTTAATTCGAAGATGATAGGACTGCCCGATTATTATCATCAAAATAATTATTACGATAATTCCTGTCAACAAATAGGTATACCAGGGATGCCTGTACAAATGTTTTACCTTCCCGAAGTTTCTTATTAATTTTTCATCAAAATGAACGCCATTACTTTTTAGCCCATATTTTTTGCAAATGGTCGTTGCTTCTTTCCCTACAGGGAAAACGGGGATAAACCATATATGCCAGTAATTACTGATCACCATAACGTCTGCCCAACTATCTGTTTCACAAGAAGGACATTTAATAATATATTCCCCAATGTCAATGATGGCAGATTTAATTCCTACCTTTACAAACATGTATTTTTTTAAAAGAGTGAATTTTATTTAACTGCAAATGTTTACCAACCGCAATTGCAACGCTTAGCATGTGCAGCATCATTAAAGATCGAAAGTTTATTTTCTTTCTTAGGATAATTTTTATCTGTTGTTGTAATGATGATATTGTTTTTGCTGAAATCAAAACGAACAATTTTTATTTTAGCTGCATTGCTGTTATCATCAGTCACAATGGAAAAATATTTATTGTCCTGGCAATACCAGTCACCAATATTCGGTTCTATCTCAGCAGAAAACAGGATCTTTTTTTTGTTGAGGTCGTACACAGTTAAACCCGGCATGTCAGAATCGTAGCTTGAAAATAAATATTGTTTGTCTTTTGAAATATAAAAAACACTTCCCTTTTTTTGTATGGCCTTTCCTGCAGTGTCAATGATAATAATACTGCCATCATAATCACCAAACTTTGAAACAATGAAATAATCCGATCGTGGTTGCACTGCAGGAACGAATAAACCCGAACAGCCACCAACGGCATCAATATTCTTAAAATAAAATTGTTTGATGGTTTTATTTCCTTCTGTTATATTGACCCAGCCACGACAATAAAAGCCTGCAGGTTCTTTGACTTTAGCATCATTTTTTAATTTTACCTGGATTATTTCAATTTTTAATTTTGAGAAAAGCGATACTTGAAAATTGAGATTGTATTTTTCGCCTGGATAATCTGCAACTTTAAATGGCAAGGGATTTTCATTTTTTTGTGCGCAGGTATTTGTGGTTCGTATAAAAAAAACAAGAAACAGCAGGATGATATTTCGCAATCTTGTCATCATAGATGTATGTATTTATAGTTGCTGCTACAAAAATGATTTCGGAATCAATCAATCCCAAGTTTTTTCCTAAACTCAATATTCATATTATATTGCTCTTCAACAGGTATTACTTTTCTTGATATCTTATCTACGCTTTCAGCTTCTTTGGTCCAAAGCGGAGGAACAAAATTATATACTTTATTACCAGCTAATTTTGAAACATTTTCTCTCCAGTTTTTCCATCTTTCTGTTTCATAAAATTTGTCGAGATCATTATTAAAACAGAACAGGAGAAATTCTGTATAAGTAATGTTAAGCGCTTCATAGGTTAAATTGTCAGGAGAAAAATAATATACTTTCCCCAAATCCTTTCCAAGCTTACCTCCATTTAATAAAAAGAAACCACCTGCTGCATCATCAGCGATCAACAGGTAACCAGGTGTTTCGCCAAATTCTTTAAATGATTTCCCTTTGTTCCAATCAGGAAGTGTGCGATCTAATTTTTTATTGCCCGAACCAAGTATCCTGATCCAGCCATCATCAATGAGAATACCACCCGTCATAAAAATAATGGCGCCCATGGGAGCATGCGTTGTTACCTGTGTTTTGTATAAAGCTTCTCTTGCTTTTAATGAATCAACAGGCAATATCTCTACTTTGTTCTTTGCAGAGTCGATCCAGTTTTTTACAAAATCCCAGCCAGGGTTTGGAGTATTTATTAATTCATCAACCGGGCGCATTTTATTTTGTGCCGAAATGGTAAGTGTGATGAGTGCGAAGGCAATTAAGGTAAATTTTCTTTTCATAATGGTTAATAAAGGAACGCATTTTTATTGTAATGGCAAACTTGATTTGATGATTTGAAAATTTGAAGATGTGCTGATAAAAGCGGGATAAAATTGAACAGTACGAAGCTGTAAAAATATCTTTCATTTTTAAATCCTCAAATTTTAAAAGCCCCGTGGCTGATTTCTACTGACCATTGGTTTGTCACTGATTCACTGATTATTTAATTGCCATTGACTTTAGTCAACGGTAATTTATCAAATTCATCCTGTATCCTTTTTTCTTCCTCCTTCAAATAACTTTTATCAAAGGGCGAACCACAATCTTCATTATTGGACTGATGTATCAATATTCCGTTTTCAAAATAACTCCTGTCGGCTGTAATTTCTGATTTGTCCATATCAAAAACTTCTGTGTCTTTAAGGCCTTTCATCTCTGCCGAATCATAATAAAACGGGCGGTTGTATTTGTATTCTTTTTCATATACAAAAACCAGTTTATTTTTATCCAAATAATATTCTTTAATGATCTTTCCCATTTCTCCGTAGATGATAACAGCTACTTTTTTTAACTCACCGTTTTTGAAATAAGAAGTTGATGAGCCGCCTTCAGTTGAAACGTTGAGATCTGTTTCTTTAACTGATGTCCAGTTTTTGGTTGTATTAATATTTGAGAATATTTTAACGATAGGTTTTAATTTCTCTTTGGAAAATTTTTCATTGGCAAAATCAATTACGGGTGTATTGCCGATAGTGTCTTTCGGGATTTTATTTTTAAAGATAGTGTCTGCCTTAATAATAACCTTCTCATTTTTTTGCAGATGTTCATTACAACTACAAAAATTAGTTGTAAGAAATATCATTATACCTATGGAATGATCTTTTTTCATAGTTACTGCTTATTAGGACTTAAATAATTTTAACCCCCGTGGTCGGTGGGACACCGACCATTAGTCTCCACTGATTCACTGATTATTTTAAAATAAAACCTCACTGAAATTAAAGAAATCCACAATAAAAAAGAAACAAAACTTATTTTCTGAATAAGCGGAAATAGATGATTAACCAATCACTATGATAGAAATAATTATTCAGTACAATAAGAAGCAGGTTAAAAAATCCAAAATATAAAAGCGGCATAGCCTTTATATTATTCAATCCAATGAAAGTGCCAAACAAAGCAATTAATCCAAAAAAGCCAGCAACATTTAAAATGATATCATGAAAGCTTGTAAATAAAAAGAAAGCCAGGATCATCGAAAGCATTCCTGCATATTGAATGACTAAACGCCCTGTTTTTTTAAAATGAGTATAGATGGGAAAATAATACCAGAAGAGCGAAAGACTAAGTCCAGGTATAATAGATGCTATAAATGCAATGAACCTTGCATGATTGTGTTCGCCATTGATCGCTTTTTTATTTAACCCGGATTTTGCAGTTGAATCGTAATGAGGATTTCAAAGGCAATACAGGTAAGTGTTTCAGGTTATTTTTGGTCGAAGAAATAGTGAACTATTTTGAGATTAAGAAATGTTCTGAAATGCTTAGCTGTGCAGCTTTTGGAAGCCGCAATAGATTTTCAACTGCAAAATCCGGGTTTAATAAATTGCACCGATAATTATTCATCCAGCTAAACCCTTTTGAATATTTATCAGCCTGTGAACCGCCGGGATAAAATTGTGTTGCAATAAAATAGAGAATGATAAAAAGAATGCTTCCAAATAAAGGAAACAGGACGAATACGTTTTTTTATTTGATATTTTGGTATTCAATTTTTAATTCAGCAACCATTCGTTTATTTAAAATTCACATCCTGCGTAAATGTTTTATCCGTAAAAAATTTAACAGGAAGCCTGTATTTGGCAACAAGCTCAATCACCTTCATTGATTCGGCAGGTGGATCTCCCTGTACCTGGTCGCGGGAATAATAAACAGTTCCTTTATTTTTTTTAAGGGTATTAAAAGCTGAATCAAGTGAAACAAGGTCAGTTGGATTTCCACCTGCAGTAATTTTTCCAGTTCTATCAACATATACTTTAATCGTATTTGTATCGTTGAGCATGGTAGTTTCTTCGACCGGATTTTTATTTATAGCCGCATTGTCTTCACCAGGATTATTTTCTACATTCCTGTTGTTTTCGGGGTCGTCGTTATTACATCCACTGAAAAATAAAAAAAATATAGATACAGCAATGCTGGTTATGTATTTCATTATGTTCAAGATTTATGTTCTGCTCTTATAATATTATTTAATTTCCTTGATCAATTTACTCTCTTTAAAAACTTTCGACCAATAGGCAACAAAATTATCTGAAAGTATTTTTTCTTTCACTGCAATAAAGTTTACAAAAAAAGTATTGTCTCCCTGTATAATATACCACAATTGAGATTCAGGAATTGGATCATCGGGAAAATCGGTTGTTTCAACTTTAAAGATCACCCAAAAATTTTTAGTGCTATCATCTCTTTCCAATACAGTAAATTTCGCTTTGGGAGATTCTTTCAAAGCCCCTTTAGTATAAGATTTTAAAATCAGGTCAAGATTTGGGGTAACAATGTCTTTTATTGTTTGCACATAAATGATCGTATCCCAAACAGTAGCTGTTGCATTTGGTGGGGCATATTCTAAAATATGGCTTGTTGTATCTTTATTATCAGCAAGTAGTTTCCACCTGTCTCTAACGGGCCAGTTTATTTCTAATCTTTCATTTGTTGTTTGTGAAAATGCAATACTGTGAATGAAAAAAAATACTGCAATAAAAACCAAATGCTTCATAAAATTTTATTTCTGTCCTATTGTATAAAAACCAACCGGGATTTTTAATTCCTCATAATCATCAAAGGAAATGTACAATATTGTTTTTACTTCTTCATGTTGAGCATTCTTATAAGTTACTTCATATTTATCAAGCATTCCCTTTCCCAATATAGAAGTAGGAGAGTCATACATACAACAACTACCCAATCTTTCATACTTTATTGGTTTTCCTTCTTGATCCCTCAGCAACTCCAGGTAGGCCTGTTGATTTGCCGGTCCGCCATTGGGACCGTAGCCAACTTTTATGGGATCTTCCTGCGTATATCCATACTTGTTACTGGTAGCTTTTTTAGTAAGGCGAAGAATGGCAAAGTAAGACGGTAATCTTGCAGAAGTATCATTACAACGTTCAATTTTCTGATCAGCATTTTTAGAGCCTTTTTCTTTTGCCTTTGCAAAATTGAAACAGGCAGAATCTTTATTCCCCAATAGTTCAAATAAGAGCCCCTTGTTAAAATACGCATCATAATAATTTGGATCAAGGTTTAACGACATTGAATAATCAGCCATCGCACCATCATAATCGGTTAAGTGTTTCCGGGCAATACCCCGGTTTAAATAACCTTTCTTGTATTCAGGATGCAGTTTTACAACCTGTTCAAAATCGATCAATGCATCTTCATATTGATCCATTCTTGATTTTGCAATTCCCCTGTTATACCAGGCGTAATAATTGTCGGGTTGTAGTTCAATGGTTTTTGAAAAAAGAACAATAGCTTCATCATATTTCCCTTCATTGGCTTTGTCATTTCCTTGTTTGTATAGAGCAACAGGATCCTGTGCAAATAAGATAAGAAAAAGTATAGAAGAGAAGCAAAAACAAATGATCTTTTTCATGATTGATCTTTTAATCACAGGTTAAGTGAATATTTTTTACTTAACCAACCCGCTCTATAAAGAGACAGCATTTTTATTCTTTTGCTGAATAGTTACAAAAGTGTTTGGAGTTTATTGTTGGGCGCTATTGCCGATTGCCGTGAAGAACCCCATATTTTCACTATTCACTATTCACTATTCACCATTCACCATTCCGCATCATCATATTTCGGCACCTCCTCCTCACTATCCGAGGGCAATTCCCCACTATTAAATTCTCCGATTAAATTTCTTAGATGTTTTTTTACGCCATTTTTTGTCAGATCAATACAAATTACTTTATCAACATCCAGGTATTGATCTTCGATGCTATCACTGGCAATATTGGTTGCAAACCAAAATCCTTCAGAAAAGTTTTTATGAGAGGTGATCATCGGCGTTTTAGCATCAGCAGCATCCCCTTCTTTTTCTTCCTCTTTTTTAATTTCCCAGTCAACAGCTTCAATATTAAAATGATCACTTGTTTCAGAAGCAAGTTGCCCGGCACAACAAACACAGGAAACATTTTTATCCATACATTTAACAGCAACATCCTGTACCAGAGCTTCGTCCTCTTTATCAGCAATGGTAAAAGCGAACCAATGATTCACAGGCAATTGCTCAAACCAATCCTGATTAGTCCTTACGTTACAATAATAAATTTGTTTAAAACTTATGTGGCCCAGGGTTTCCATCCTTTTAAATTTTATTGTGCTGTTTGCTTATGAAAGCTGCTTACTAAAGGAACGAAATTTTACTTTACCGGCAATAAAAGCCACCATAATTAATCCTTCGCTATAATAAATAAGCCCCCTATTTTTACCCGTTAAGCCATTCACCACAACTCAGCATTCAGAACTAAGTACTCCTTCTCCTTTTTCTCATTAACAATGGCGCTGGTAAAATAAATTCAGTATTAATTTTTGATGATTTATTTTCCGGCGGCTCATCTTTGCCGTTATGAGTTGTGTTGGCAGCAAGGATTGTGCTATCGGGATTAGCCTTTATAGTCCTTGCGGCATCTATTGGTAGAGAACCAGATCTTATTGCTATTGTAGGATCTTCATATATCTTAGGTTCTGGTACAACTACAACCACACCTGATGTGCTGGTAGTATTAAGTGTCCAAAATATTTTTGGATTAATACTTTCTGAAAGTGTATAACGTATCTTATATTTCTTTTTCTTAAAATGCTTTTTAGCTACCTGTGTCTGTGCATACAAATTTCCTCCTCCCATAAATACATCAACAGAAAAAACGGTGCTGCCAAAACACAAAAGAAGAATAATTAAATATTTTTTCCAGGGACTTATCTTTTTTTGAAAGACATAAGTTGGTATATGTATCCTGATCCGATCTAATTGAGTGTTTTTAAATCTCCCGCAAACAGGAGCCTGGTTATTATTTATAAAATAATGCTGAACAGCTTCATCCGTCATCAATGAAAAATCAATGACCGTTTTCTCACAGGAGCTACAATACTTCCCTTCATTCACCCGCTGCATACCATTCCAGTCTTCATGACAGGGCTTGCTTACGCTAATCTTATAAATTTGGGAAGGCATACGGTAAGTTACAAAAATTTTAATCAGTGAATCATTGGCTATAAAAGAAGCCTCGATAATAAATAACTTTCTTATAATAAATTAACCCATATTTTCACCATTCACCATTCACCATTCACTCCAACATCCTCTCTCGTATATACTTCACCGGCGAACTTCCAAAACTCAAAAACGCTTCATGGAATTCTTTCAAACTATACCTGGAGCCCATTTTCTTTTTATACTCATCACGCAATGATTGTATGGCGGATGCACCTGTATAATAAGAACAAAGCTGTACTTGCGAAACAGTAGCCCGGTGGTATTTTTCTTCTGCCTGTGCATTTGTCTGAAAACATTCCATTACCAAAAGATGCATGATGTCTTCCTTCGGTTTATTCAAACACTGGATGTCGTAATCAAGGATAACGTTGGCGAGCTCACGAAGTTTTAATTTGTCATGCATCAGTTCCAGTTCCGGTGCGTGATTGCCAAAACCGTTTTCCAGCATCATCGTTTCTGTATAAACTGCCCAGCCTTCAATCATGGCGCCATTTTGAAAAACAGATCTAACCACATCAGGCGATTTCTTATTATTATAAATGCCCTGCAAACAATGTCCCGGCATCGCCTCATGTATCGAGAGGAACCATGACGCATAATCATTCGTCTCCCTCAATTCACCTTCTGCTTTTTCTTTTGAATATTTAGTAAGGTCATCAATATTATAATAAGTATCTCCCTGCTTTTGATAAGGCGGTGTAAATTCTGCGCTTGCTGCTGCAAAGCCTCTTTCATACTCGGGCATGATCCTTACTTTGATCGGGTAGGTTGTATCGAAGGCGAAAAGATCTTTTGCTATGATAAATCTTTTTAGTTGGTACACCTGGCTGGTAAGTGTATCAAACAATGCTTCAGGTGTTGCATGTTGCAATGATATCCTGTCAATTACCGAACGAATGATGTCGAGTGTATCTTTCGGTTTCGGTTGGCTGCTGAAATATTTTGTCCATAGTTTATCAGCATTCACAAACATCCTGTCGTAGTAGATTTTTTTATCTGCAACTGCTTTGCTATAAACTTCTTCAGGAGTAAGATCAGTTACTAGATCATACTTAAACTTTTCTGTAAAAAGTTTCTTGCCGATCCTGAAATCACGAAAGACATAATCTTTATTGGCAACGATACGCTTCAACGAATCAACAAAGGTTTTAATAGAACTCACCGTTTTACTTACTGACTGGGTCAAATCATTTTTCTCGGCATCACTTAAGTGAGATGCTTTAATAGAATCGGGTAACCCGGTTTCAAAAACAGAAATGCTTCCTTCATTTTGTAATATGGAAAGTTCAACATGTTCTTTGGTAGGCTGATGCAGTATTTTAAATGCGGCGCTATAATATTCATCTGCATGTTGTAAATGTTTTGATAAAATCCTGAGCCGTTCATCCAATGGAGCGTAAGGCTGGTTGATGATATAGTAACTCTCGCCACCAAGATTGTACAATGTTGCGTCCCATTCATATTGCTTAAAAACGGTACTGTACCAAATATCACTTTCCAATTGGTTTTTAATAATGTTGAAACTTATTTTATTATTATCATTGAAATGTTCATGATCCAGCCTGGTCAATGAATCGAGCCAGTGATGAGTGAAAGCGATATTAGCTGCAATCGTATTGTTGTCAGGTATCGCAAGCTGGTCGTAATATTTACCATAACCATTAGCAATAGATGCAGCAGGATATTGTTTCCAGTAGCTATCTAAAAAGATATTTTCAAATGCAGCAAATGATTTGTCAGCAGAAGAATCGCCGGAATTGCTGGCTTCTTTTTTTGTGTTGCAGGCGGTTATAGTCGCAATAACAAGAGCGGATAGGAAGATGAGTTTTTTCATTCTCTAAATGTAAGCAGGTTTAAGCAATTAAGAATTGAGAATTATGAATTGAGCGCTATGAATTGAAAGCGCTAAGCAGAAAATAGTAATTCATAATTCATAATTCTCAATTCCGAAGAAGCTTATCCCTCAGCCTCAAAAATGGCTTTTCAATGAGCCTATTCAGCATCCATGCCGCAATAAAACAAGTAATAATACAAATCAGGAACATTAAATTGCCATTCACATCAATACCTGTTTTTGAAAACTGGTCCTGCGTAATATGTATCACAATCTTATGTGTAAGATAAATGGGATAAGAGAGTGTTGCCAATATAGTTGTAGTTTTTGAATTGAACTTGTAAAAGATACTTTTGGGACTAACAGCGCCCATCAACATGAAACCATAGCCAAAACTTACCAATGGGAAACCAAAAACACTGGCTTCAAAAGAAGTTTCTTCCATGCATAAAAAATAAGCTCCTGTCAAAACAATAACGCTAAGGAGTAATAGCCAGTTTCCAAATTGGCAAATGCGTTCTTTTATCAAGGGCCTGAATACAAATAAAGCTGCAATGGAAACCCCGGTCAGCAATCCATCGAGCCTGCAGTAAGTTGGGTAATAGATCCAGGTGTACCAATAACTCCAGCCACCATCAGTATCAATAAAAGGTTCAACCAAATGGTTATAAGAATAAAAACGAATCATAAATCCAAAAATGAATAGTGCGATCAGCAACAGGAAAGCTTTTTTGATCGTTTTAAAATAAACCAATCCTATTAACGTAATTGGTAGTGCCAGGTAAAATTGTTCCTCGATACAAAGTGACCATGCATGCGAAAATGTTCTTTGCGTTCGCAGGTCGAGGCCCAGGTTTTGTGTGAAGCTTATATATTTCCAGATCGGCGCAAGTGCTTCCCATTCTCTTGCATAAGGAATGCAGAAGTAGATCGCCAATACAAACAGGTAAGCAGGAATGATCCTAAAAAAACGTTTTATAAAAAAAACAGGAAATGATATTTTTCTTCCTGCTTTGATCATTTCAAAAAGCTGTGATGAAATTAAATAACCACTCAATACAAAAAAAAGATCAACACCTGTCCAGCCAAATTTACCAATGGGACTTGTCCATCCTGGATGAGGAAATAAATGAGAGTAATGATATAAAAAAACAAATAAGATTGCTAATGTTCTTAAATGGTCGAGACCGTAAAGCCTTTTCCAACCCCTCTCAGAAGGACTACTGTGTGGACACATCTTTTGGAATTTTATATTTACAATTGCGAACA
>JBDTLP010000071.1:0-26812 GCA_039934735.1 Ferruginibacter sp.
ATCATCCGCGTTCCAATCATTGGCGTAGATAAAAAACTTCCGAACAGTTATGGTGAAAACACCACGCCGGGTCTTCGGGGGTTGCGAAATTTTCAATGAAATAAAAATGCAACGACTCCTTCTCAATTAACAGCTTAAAGATCGCTTTTTGTAGTCTTTTTTATTTTTATGAATCATTGACATTCTATTAACAATTAGTTCGATTTTCTGGCACCGCGTTTGCAAATATTAGAATAGAACATTCAATTAATAATTCTCAATTTTCTCATAAGCAGTTAGTTTTGGTAAACGGCCCCTGTTTCTACAGGGGCCTTTCTTATTCCATTGAGTATTGGGTATTGTACGTCGAATATTGAACATTACTTACAGACTTCCCAAATGAAACCCCGGAAGAAATATTCAATACCCAACATCCAATAACCAATGTTCAACGAAAATATTGAGTCCTTAACTTTCCTTTAGTACAAATTATAATATGTTTGTTTCCATTTTATTTTACCCAATTTTGCAGAATTATTTCTACACTTCATGGACAAATCCCAGATATTTCAGACACATAGTGCCACACGTTGGCGAAGCATTAAATGGTCATCAAGAATAATTTTATTTATTGCGCTGTTTTTTTTGGTGGTAACGGTTGTAGCTGTGATTAATGACAGTAATCCTTCTTTACCAAACCTGGATGCGAAGGCAAAGGCTTACCAGGATAAACTTGATCCTTCAAACAAGTTGACTATTGCCACAAAGCAAAACAAGAAATTTGCTGGCTTCAAAAGTTTTTTAGAGAAAAAAGTATTGGAAGATTCTTTAAAAAAAGTAAAAGCAAATGCTGTCAAATCTCCGTTGATACGAGCCGCTTTTTATACACCGTGGTCTGCTTCCAGTTTATCTGATCTGAAAAAAAATGCTGATAAATTAAATACCATTTATCCTGAGTGGTTCTTTATTGATACAATAAACTACACGCTTCAGACAAGGATCGATTCTGCCAGCCTTGCAGTAATGAAGCAAAACAAATTAAGTATTCAACCAATATTAAATAATTTCCATTCCGATAAACTCAATTTTTCAAAAGGGTTTTTTGATCGGCGATTGGCACATATTATTTTAACAGATCTTGATAAAAGAAAAACAATCATTCAGCAAATCGTTGATACACTTCGGCATTACAAATTGCAGGGATTAAATGTCGATTTTGAAGATCTTGGAGAACCGACGAATGAACCACTTACCCAATTTCAAAAAGAATTATATGAATCATTGCACAGTAATGGTTTTCTGGTAAGTATGGATGTACAAGCAATGAATGATGATTATGATTACGAGAAATTGGTTAATTATAGCGATCACCTTGTTTTAATGGCCTATGATCAATTCAGCGATGCAACTGGCCCAGGTCCGATAAGTAGCCAGAAATGGATAGAAGAACAACTAAGTTGGATGGATGATAAGATTGATGCTAATAAAATCATACTCGGCGTTGCAGGTTATGCACGTGACTGGACAACCGATACAGTATGGAAAGTAAGAGATGTAACATATGCAAGTGTAATTGATGATGCTAAACTTGCGAATGCTACCATTGCCTTTGACAATGATTCTTATAACCTGCATTATACTTATGTACAAGCCCCTACAGATTCATCAGTGGAAATAAAACACAATATCTGGTTTACCGATGCGGCGACAACTTTTAATATCCTCCGTTTCAGTGATGATTATGCTACTGCGGGCACAGCTTTGTGGCGACTTGGGGGAGAAGATCAGCGCATGTGGAATTTTTACGGAAGAGATCTCAGCGCAAAAGCATTACAAAAAAATCCTTTTGATTTTAATTCTCTCAATATTGCACCTTATGATCAAACTTCAAAACCAACGCCAGTAGGCGAAGGTGAGCTATTAAGAATATTATTCACCCCAACTGAAGGAAAGATCAAACTTGAAATAGACAGCACGGAAATGCTGATCGCTGAACAAAAATATATGCAACTGCCTTCAGGTTACGTGTATGAAAAATTTGCAGAAGATAAAACCGCAATTGGCGATAGTGGTCATAAGATCATCCTAACCTTTGACGACGGGCCGGATGAAACATACACACCTAAAATTCTATCTATTCTTGAAAAAGAAAATGTACCGGCTACCTTTTTTGTAGTTGGTATAAATGCAGAACGTAATATTCCATTACTTCAACGATTGTATAAATCTGGCTATGAAATAGGCAATCATACTTTTACCCATAGCAACTTTGCAAGGATGAGCCTTCAAAGAGCTGAATTCGAAATGAAAACAACCCGGGCATTAATAGAATGCGTTACGGGACACTCTACTATTTTATTCAGGGCTCCGTATAACGCTGATAGTGAGCCGCAAACCTTTGACGAGATTGAACCCATTGCCCGCAGCAAAAAAGATAATTATATATCTGTTGGAGAAAGTATTGATCCCAATGACTGGGATCCAAAAATGAATGCAGATAGTATTGTTAATCGTACCATCAGGCTTGCCGAATCAACCAATGCCAATATAATATTACTACATGATGCAGGTGGAGAAAGCCGACAGTCAACCGTAGACGCACTTCCACGCATCATTGATTATTTTAAAAAGAGGAAATGTAAGTTCACTACAGTGGCTGACCTGATGGGAAAAACAAAAGAAGATGTAATGCCAGCAATCAAAGCAGACTGGAAAAATAAATTCAATTTTTATTTTGCAGAAACTACTTATTGGGGCAGCCAGATTTTATTCTCATTATTTCTTATTGGCATATTTCTATCTATCGGCCGAATGGTCGTAATGGCAACACTCGCATACATTCAAAAAAGAAAAGAAAAAAACGCAGTTGCTTCTACAGCACAACAAGGCGTTAGTATTATAGTACCCGCCTACAATGAAGAAATAAATGCAGTAAGAACTGTACAAAGCCTGTTACAACAGGATTATCCCAATATTGAAGTTGTCTTTGTGGATGATGGCAGCAAGGATAATACATTTAAAACAGTACAGGATTTTTTTATTGCTAACCCAAATGTAATAGTCGTTACAAAATTAAATGGCGGTAAAGCAACTGCATTGAATCATGGTATTAGCATTGCATCCAATGATTACGTTGTATGTATTGATGCCGATACACAGTTAAAGAATACCGCAGTAACTGAGCTGATGAAAAAATTCAATACGCCTAATGTTGGCGCAGTAGCAGGAAATGTAAAAGTGGGTAATGAAATAAATATGATTACCAACTGGCAAAGCATTGAATACATTACTTCACAAAATTTTGACAGGCGGGCATTTGATCTTTTGAATTGTATAACAGTTGTACCTGGTGCGATTGGTGCATTTAAAAAAGCTGGGATCATTGAAGCAGGTGGGTTTACTTCTGACACACTTGCAGAAGACTGCGATCTTACCATGCGGCTTCACCGTAAGGGATACACGATAAAAAACTGCAGTACCGCCATCTCTTATACAGAAGCACCTGAAACAATGAAACAATTTTTGAAGCAACGCTTTCGCTGGAGCTTTGGCATTATGCAAAGTTTCTGGAAACATCGTGATGCTGCTTTCAATCCTAAATATAAAAATTTTGGAATGATCGCCCTTCCGAATATCCTGGTCTTTCAGATAATATTACCTTTCCTGGCACCACTGGCAGATTTCATTTTAATATTAAGCCTTGTTGCTGCCGGCTTTGGAATAATACCCGCAAGCATTGAACATATTGTTATGTATTATCTGATCTTTACACTTGTAGATGTTGTTGGTGCCGCAGTTGCATTTACTTTTGAAAAAGCAAATTATAAGAAATTATTATGGTTGATACCACAGCGATTTATTTACCGGCAATTAATGTACTATATATTGATAAAATCATTCAACCGGGCCCTTAAAGGCGAGCTACAGGGATGGGGCGCATTAAAACGTACAGGTAATGTAAAAGTAATTCCAACTTCATAAGATCAATTGATAAAGGATAATGGACAATGAAAGCATTTTAAAGAATTATTAGATCAACAGTTAAATGATAATGTTTACTTTTATATAGTAAATACGGCAATCGATAATTGGTAATTATCAATTGTCAATTATCAATTGTCAATTATTTTTTATGTACACGTTTGATTTAAAAAAACCAATTGCAATCGGTTGCGACCATGCAGGTTTTGATTGCAAAGAAGATCTTATTTCTTTTCTTGAAGGAGAAGGAATGACCTATAAAGATTTCGGCACTTATAATAAAGATTCCGTTGACTATCCCGATTATGCGCATCCCGTTGCTGTTGCTGTTGAAACAGGTGAAGCGGCTTTCGGTATTTTATTATGTGGCAGCGCAAACGGTGTTGCCATCACCGCAAATAAACATGCCGGCATCAGGGCCGCTATTTGCTGGGGAGAAGAACTTGCAGAACTTGCACGTAAACACAACAACGCAAATATCATTTGCATACCTGCACGCTTTGTGCGTGATGGTGATGCTGAAAAAATGCTTGATGTTTTTATGAATACGGAATTTGAAGGCGGAAGACATGCTAATCGTGTTGAGAAGATCACAGTTTAAATGTTGATAGGGTTAACAGGTTTGATAAAGTTGAGAAGGCCGTCCTTTATTAACTTTATCAACCCTGTTAACTTTATCAACTTAAGAAATTACTACTCGTACAAAATCCAACCCTACATTCCTGATTTACTTTATTTTTCCAAAAATTTACAAATGAAAAAAATATTCGTAGTAACAGTTCTGTTATTTGAAATGGCTGCTGCATGTGCACAAACAGATGATGCTTCAAAATATGCATCAGTAATAACAGCTGCTGATTTACAAAAGCATTTAACAATCATCGCCAGTGATGAAATGGAAGGACGTGAAACAGGCACAGATGGCCAGCGAAAAGCAGCTACTTATATCGAATCACAGTTTAAAGCAATTGGCCTTCAAATTCCAACAGGTATGACGGGCTATCAACAATTTTACCCCCTGCACAAGGATACTATGTTAAGTAGTAGTTTAAAAATTGCTGATTATACTGCAGAATATGGCACTGATTATATTATACCAAGAGCAAATGCATCGGGAACATTTACCAGTAATGATATTGTATTTGCAGGATATGGAATTGAAGATGAAAAATACAATGATTATACAGGACTTAATGTAACTGGCAAACTTGTAATCATTTTTTTAGGTGAACCAAAGTCTGATGGCATATTTCTTATTTCCGGGAAAAGTTCCGGTAGTGACTGGACCTATCCTGGCTTATCAAAAAAAATAACATTGTCAGCAAACAAAGGAGCTGCGGGAGTCCTTGTAATAAATCCTTCCACAGAAAATTTTAGCAAGAGATCTATTGAGGATAGCAAACATTCTAATATATATTATCCTGCAGAAAGCAATGGCATTGAGGATAAAAATGTAAATTTTGCATTGATAACACATCAATTCGCAAAAACATTGTTTGCTGATAGGTTTGATGCCATTATCAAAAAAGCAAAAGCTTCCGAGCCTTTTTCTCAAAGTGATGCCTGGAATAAAAATGAATCATCCAGCTATGGTTATGAGAAAAAAACCAAGATCATTTATGCCAGCAATGTATTGGGCATGATAGAAGGAACTGATAAAAAAGATGAATACGTTTTTCTTTCCGCCCACTATGATCATTTAGGAAAACATGATGGCAAAATATATTATGGTGCTGATGATGATGGAAGTGGTACAGTTGGCGTTATAGAAATGGCCACCGCATTTGCAAAAGCAAAAGCAGAAGGCAAAGGTCCACGCAGAACATTGATATTCATGACCGTTAGTGGAGAAGAAAAAGGGCTTTGGGGCAGCCAGTATTATAGTGACCATCCTATATTTCCATTGGATAAAACATCTGTAGATCTTAATACGGATATGGTTGGAAGAATTGATACGGAGAGAAAAACAGCCGACACAACAAATTATGTTTATGTAGTGGGTCATGATAAAATCAGTTCGGATCTTCCTGTTATTAACGAAGCTGTAAATAATAAATACACCCTTTTAAAACTTGATTATAAATTCGATGATCCAAAAGATCCGGAAAGAATTTATTACAGAAGCGATCATTACAACTTTGCACGAAAAGGTGTTCCTGTTTTATTTTTTTATGATGGCATGCTGAAGGCAGATTATCATAAACCAACAGATACTGTTGAAAAGATCAACTGGGCTCTGTATGAAAAAAGGGTTCGTATGATTTTTTATACGGCGTGGGAAATCGCGAACAGGAAAAAAATGCTGAAGAGGAACAAGCCCTTACCTTCAGAAACAAGGTAATTCAATTGACAATGGATAATTGATAATGGACAATTAAAAGACACAACTTACTTATATCATTTATTTTTTTTGGATGTTTTGATGATTGAAGTAAGCAATTTTAAAATTTCTTTGGATGATCTTATAATAGAATTGTATTCCGATTCATTTAAGTACCCAGATTTATATAGTAACTCTAACCAGTATTCAGATTCGTTTGCTTCTTTTAAGGAGATAGAAAGTTTGTGAATAAAATCGGCTTTACTTTCAGCATGTTCCGCTTCACGTATTAAAGCAGCTATTGCTGTTCCGGATCGAAGTAATTGTTTTGATAAAACATATTCCTTTTTACTGCTTACTAAATATTGATATAGTTTTACAATTCTTAGTGCAAACTCAAAGCTCTTCGTTTTAACAATATTTTCTTTCATTATCTAAAACAATTAGATAAACAAGATAAAATGTCCAATTAACTAAGCGGCGGGAAAATCAACAGAAAAAACAAGTTTTATTACATTTATATTCGGAGGTAAACTTTAAAATAAAAGACACTGTCTTTCATTGTCAATTGTCAATTATCAATTGTCAATTCATTATCTTTCTTATTTACATCAGGCACATATGTACTACCAAGTAATATTCTTTTGACAACTTTACTTGAAGTAAAATTTATAGTCATAGTTTTATTCCCTTTCTCCCAGACAGCTACACTTCGGTGAATTTTTTCTTTACTCCCATCTTTATAAACAATCGTAAGATCAACCGGAACTGGTTTTTCTCCTTTTGAGGTAATGACCACTTTATTTTGATTTCCTGTTCTGGTAAATTTAGTAATCGCAAGATCAGGCACTCCACTATCAAAAAACCAGCGCTTCCAAAACCAATTCAAATTTTTTCCTGTTCCTTCATTCATGCTATAAAAAAAATCATACGGCATTGGATGCTTACCATTCCAGTTGCGGAAATAGTTATGCAATCCTTTAAAAAATAATTCATCTCCTAACATATCTTTTATATACAAATAACCTAAAGCTGGCTTGGGATAACTATTGATAAACATGCTTGGCCCAAACTCCTGCGTAGTAAGTGTTACTATTGGCAGATCTACTTCTCTTCCTGCAGCATTCATGTAACGATCCATACCATAATCATCATCCAGTGTTGAATCGATCATTGCTGATATAAGCCATTCACCCACTGTTGCCCAGCCTTCATCCATCCAGCCATACTTTGTTTCATTGATGCCCATGTAAAATGGGAACATGGTGTGAAATATTTCATGGTCCGTTAGTTCAATACTTTGCGCCCGGTCATCTAAAGGATTATCATTTACCATCATTGGGTATTCCATCTGGTCAAGGCCATCAAATACGGTTTCATGATTATAAGGAAAAGGCCATTTTGGAAAACGGAAACTCATGTACTCAACCGTTTTACGTGCATCACTCACTACATTAAAATAATCTTTGTGCTTATGATTGAACACCGCATCTACCCTTGTTCTTCTTCCTGTGGTTTTATCAACTACGAGACTGGAGCTTTGCCAGCTGTAATGATTGCTCAATGCAAAAACGGCATCGGTTACATGCTTTGATTCAAATACCCAGGTATGGTTGCTGTCTTCTTTTGTAAAGTGCCCGTTCTTTATATCAGTGCTGTCTATAATTGTAAGATATTCATCCGTAGTTTCTGCCTGTTTGATGCGCTGCAGATATTTATCAGTAAAAATATCATTCCCGTTTTGCAGGTCACCTGTACCCCACACTATATAATCGCCTGGTACTTTTACAGCTATTTTAAAATCGCAGAAATCATTATAAAATTCCTGTGTGCCTAAATAAGGATTCAGGTTCCATCCATCAATATCATCATACACTGCAATACGTGGAAAAAAATAAGCAATGAAATAAGCACCGTCTTCGATCTCCCCGGTACGTATATGCGAAGTTTTATTTAAAATATAAGAATAGTTGATTGTGAAATTTAATTTTCCCTTGGGGAACAAAGGCTTTATTTTAACATTCATATTCGTAGCATCGATCCTGTAATCATCTACACGCAATAGCATTCCATTTACAGAAATATTTTCAATGCTAATTCCATCTCCTATATCAACTCCATCAATATTCATTAATCTTGATGACCCTTTCTTATAAAGATTCGGATAAAGTTTAAATACAATTTCTTTCAATGTATCAGGGCTATTGTTTTCATAAACAATAGAAGTTGAACCTTTGATCAATCTTGTTGCAGGAGAAAAATTTACATTGATATCATAATATGCTTTATTCTGCCAATAGTTTTTTCCTGGCTTACCATCTTTACTTCTTGTTTGCTTATTAAATGCTTCCTGGATATTTAAGGGAACTGGCAATACAGTTTGCCCAAATGAAGTCAAGGATAGAGAGAAAATACATATTATACAGGCATATTTTAGCATCGAAACTTTTTTTAAGATGTGAGATCTAAGATTTAAGATCTAAGATTTTAAGAAACCAAAAATCTTAAATCTTAGATCATACATCTTAAATATTACCAGCCAAGCACCCACGCAAATATCAACGGGCACACAATCGTAGCATCACTTTCCACAATAAACTTCGGTGTCTTAATGTCTAATTTTCCCCAGGTTATTTTTTCATTCGGCACTGCACCACTATATGAACCATAAGAAGTTGTTGAATCACTTACCTGGCAGAAATAACTCCAGAAAGGAACATCATGCCATTCAAGATCCTGGTACATCATTGGCACAACACATATTGGAAAATCTCCTGCGATACCACCTCCAATCTGGAAAAACCCAACTCCCTTTCCTGATGAATTATTTCTGTACCAATCTGCCAGCCATACCATATATTCAATACCACTTTTCATGGTAGATGCTTTCATTTCATTTTTGATAATATAAGAAGCGAAAATATTTCCCATCGTACTATCTTCCCACCCTGGTACTACGATCGGAATATTTTTTTGTGCAGCAGCAAGCATCCAGCTATTCTTCGGATCAATTTCATAATACTGTTCAAGCACACCACTCAATAACATTTTGTACATGTATTCATGCGGAAAATATCTTTCTCCTTTATCATCTGCATCTTTCCATATTTTATGAATATGCTGTTGCAATCTTCTGAAAGCTTCTTCTTCCGGGATACAGGTATCCGTTACCCTGTTGTAATGATTTTCTAAAAGATCCCATTCATCCTGTGGGCTCAGGTCACGGTAATTGGGTACTCTTTTATAATGACTATGCGCTACAAGGTTCATAATATCTTCTTCCAGATTGGCACCCGTGCAACTAATGATAGCTACTTTATCCTGGCGGATCATTTCTGCAAAACTTAATCCCAACTCAGCCGTACTCATTGCACCTGCAAGCGTAACCATCATTTTACCACCCTCCAATAAATGCGTTTCATAACCTTTTGCTGCATCCATTAAAGCTGCTGCATTGAAATGGCGATAATGATGTTGAATGTATTGTGATACTGGTCCTTTTTCCATTTGTAATTTTTTAAGGCACAAAAATAAGTGTTTTGAACATAGTTGAGATCAGCTATCAGAAATCTTAAATCAGCTAAAAATCTATTGGTTGTTAAGCTGATTTCTGATTGCTGATAGCTGATAGCTGACAACTAAAAACGGGCGCATAAAGAATTATTTTCCTTATACGCCCGCCTCTAAAGTGTTTAACATTCAATTACGGCTCTTCTTAATATACCTTTCCAACCAATGCTGGTTTTTTTGTTGCTTTTTCAACAGCGATTGTTCCTGCATCGGTACATTTTAAACGTACAATGCCCGCTTTGGTTTCCAATGTAATTAAATAACTTACTTTACCAAGAAGCTCAACTTCAGTTACTGAGGGACTTAGTATAAAATCACCAAACTGTTCTTTTAAAGAATAAGTAACGGCTTGTGGTAACGCAGCCTGGTTTATTAAATGGGATGATCCAAGCAATTCACCATCTTCATTGTAAGCAACGGCAACATCATCATTATTCATTTCGAAGTGAGCGAAATAAAATTCATTGGTCTTTGTCCAGGTTACATTTGTTGCACCGGTAAAATTCTCTTTGAAAGATGTGTTTACTTTCTCTGTTACATTCACGCCAGAAGTGGCGAAAGCACTTGTACTGATGATCAATGCAACTGCGGCAAGGATCGTTGTTAATTTTTTCATGTTTCTATACTTTTATTTTTTTTAAGAATGTTGCATGGCTTTTGCAACTTTGACGGATCAAAAGTAGAATCAATCGCTTTAGGCAAGGATGTGTATGTGACAATAAACATGAGCCGCATTGAAATTATAGATAAGCGGCAATTCTTTACTGCTTCTTTGTTTAATGTCAAATGCCCCAAACCCGCTATTGACAAGCATTTGCGATTATTCCTTAAGAAAATATTAAAAGTTGTGTTGCAGCTGTTAAAAATTGAATACGGAAAATAAAAATGAGAAAATGGGTGAATAAGTCAATATTGTTGATAGTTCTTCTGTTTCCGTTGCAGGAAATAGAACCGCTGTATCGTTTGCTGATGCTGACAAAACAATGCTCTCCTTTTTTGTTGTATTGCCAGTATGGTTGACTGTTATGATATATTTACCTGCAGGAATACTGGCAGTTCCCCATAGATAATTTAAATAAAAAACCGTTGCAAACAGCAACGGTCTAATGTTTATTTAAATTAAAGTTTCTTTACGTCACATCATAATCAATTGTCAATTGTCAATTGTCAATTGTCAATTAATTTTTACCTCACCAACTTCAACTCATTAATAATATTCTTTGCACCACCCAACTTATCAATGCACCACAATACATAACGCACATCTACACAAATCGTACGATTCAAATCTTTATCAAAAGCAATCTTATGACTCAATGCTTCGTAGTTACCATCAAATGCTAATCCGATAAGATTACCACTGCCATCAATTACGGGGCTTCCGCTATTACCGCCAGTGATATCGTTGGTAGTGATAAAATCAATAACCAGATCGTTTCTACCTTTATCGATATATTGACCAAAATCTTTTTTCTTTAAAAGCTCAATTTGCTTTGCAGGAAGATCAAATTCATAATCGCCCGCCACATATTTTTCAAGAATGCCTTTGCTGGTTGTAACATAATCATAATGCACAGCATCTCTTGGGTTATAACTTTTAACATTACCATAGCTCACCCGCATACTAAAGTTTGCATCCGGATACATTTTTTTAACTGCTGCAGGATTCATTTCCATAACACCTTTCAGGTAGCTACGGCCGAGCTCATTGTTCCTGCTGGTGAATGTTGAATATAGTGATGCGTACTTGTCTTTGTAATTCTTTGCAAAGCTACCAGCAAAATCAAATGCAGGATCATTTTGCAATATGCCGGCATCAGGCTGTGCAATAAATGCGGCCCATTTAGCATCATCAAAAATGATCGTGTTTGCAAATACATCAGCTGCCCATTTTTTGAATGTTGCTTCATCTTTCAAATCACCATAAGTCCCTTTTAGTTTTTCATAAAAACCGATTGGATGCTGACTCTTATCTATATCATTGTAAAATGCCATTGCAACAGCAGCCATTATTTTTACATCACTTGGTTTATCTTCTGCTTCAAGAAAAGTTTTTCTTGCTGCATCTGCTTTGGCAGCTTCTTTTTTAATATCTTCTCCTGAACTTCCTGTTTTTACAATGGCCGTTTCAAGCGCTATTAATGAAGCCGCAAAACCAGCGAGTGGTGAGCCCATGATGCCTTCATTCAGGTATTGACGTTCCTTGCTATAAGGCGTCCATGCATCATAATTTTTCTGGTACTCGGAAAAAATATTTTCGTATTCTGGTTTTCCTTTTGCCCATGTGTTGAATTTACCTTCATAAGCTTTCTTCTGATCATAGGTTTTAAATTTGATCAGTTGCTTTGTTTCGCCATCAAAAAATTTCCAATAATTAGCAACACCTGCATAGTTAGAAGCAAGTTTTAATTTTACTGCAGGATCTTTGATCATTTGCTCATGCATATATTTTAAGCGCATATCCCTTAACGATACCAATGATGGATTTTCAATTTCATTTTTCAGTTTGATGCCATTGCTTGTTTCATACCTGTTGGTGCCTCCCGGATAACCATAGATCATAGCGAAGTCACCATCTTTAATTCCTTTAATGCTTACAGGTAAAAAATGTTTTGGCTTTAAAGGCACGTTCTCTTTACTAAAATCTGAAGGCTTACCTTCTTTGCTGCCATATACCCGAAAGATAGAAAAATCACCTGTGTGGCGGGGCCATTCCCAGTTATCAGTATCGCCACCGAATTTACCAACGCTTTCCGGCGGAGCGCCAACCAGGCGTATATCCCTGTACGTTTTGTACACATACATGATATATTGATTTCCTTTGAACATGCTGTAAACCCTGCCTGCCAAGCCATTTTCTTTATCAAGCACTTTATCTGTAATACTTTTATAAACCTCTGTCATCTTCTTCGTACGGTCTGCCCATGACAACCCTTTCACTGCATCTTCCACGTCTTTGGTAACATCAACAATCCTATCAAGGAACTGTACCGTTAGTTCGCTTTTAATTTCCTGGTCCTTATTATATGCATAAAATCCATCCTGCAGGTAATTGTGTTCAACACTACTTGCATTTGCAATGGCTGCATAACCACAATGGTGATTGGTAAATATCAATCCCTGGTCACTTACAATCTCGCCGGTACAACCACCACCAAAGATCAGTATGGCATCTTTCAACGAAGATTTATTAATTGAATACAATTGTTCTTTGGTTAGTTTCAAACCCTTTTTCACCATATCATCATATACCTGCTGACCAAGCAGCATTGGTAACCACATACCTTCATCGGCACTGGCTTTAAAAAGGCTCGCAACAAGTAGCAGCGATAGTAATAATTTTTTCATATGTAATATTTCATTTGTGGGGCAAACGTAAAGAAATAATTTGGAAATGAGTTAATTTGAAAATTTGGAAATTAAAACTTTCTGTCGGTTAGCTTACCCGAATTGACCCATTTCCAAATTTCCAAATTGTCTTATTTCCAAATTGTATATTTGTCTTTCCCTAAATAACCCTTGTAATGGCCATTTTTGAATTTAAACTTCCTAAATCACTTGCGAAGGCACTAAACCTGCCAGTAAGTGATGCCCGGAGACAGCAGATAAAAGTGCTGAAAAAACTGTTGCGGAAAGCCCGTTTTACACAGTTTGGCCAGAAATATAAGTTTGATGAGATCCTTTTAAGCAAACACCCTGGCAAGAAATTTCAGGAGCTTGTTCCCACTTATAATTATAATAAAATTTACAATGACTGGTGGTACAAGACCCTTGAAGGCACACCCGATGTTTGCTGGCCAGGCGTTATAAAATATTTTGCATTGAGTAGTGGCACCAGTGATGCTTCCAGTAAATATATTCCCATCACCAAAGACCTGATCAGAAGTAATGTGGTTACCAGTTTTAAACAATTGCTTAGTCTTACCCGTTACGAGCATGTTCCTAAAAGTGCCATTGGCAAAGGCTGGCTGATGCTTGGCGGAAGTACCCAATTGCAAAAAGGCCCAACCTATTATGCAGGTGACCTGAGCGGTATCCAACAAAAAAATATTCCATTCTGGTTCCAGGGACTTGGCCTTTATAAACCTGGAAAAAAGATTGCAAAAGAAAAAGAATGGGATAAAAAGCTTGAAGAAGTTGTTGAAAATGCACCTAACTGGGATATCGGTTTTATTTGTGGCGTTCCTGCATGGTTACAGCTATGTCTCGAAAAAGTGATTGAACGCTATAAGCTAAATAATATCCATGAGATGTGGCCCAACCTTGCCTTTTATGTTCATGGTGGTGTTGCCATGGAGCCTTATAAAAAAGGATTTGAGAAACTAATGGGCAAGCCAATTACTTATATTGAAACATATCTTGCCAGTGAAGGTTTTCTTGCCTATCAAAACAGGCAAGATACCAGCAATATGCAACTGGCGCTTAATAATAATATTTTCTTTGAATTTGTTCCTTTCGATGAAAATAATTTTGACAGTGAAGGTAATATGTCAGATGATCCGGAAGTTTTTATGATTCATGAAATAGAAGTAGATAAGGACTATGCAATATTAATAAGTACCAATGCAGGCGCCTGGCGTTATGCTATTGGCGATACAATAAGATTGGTGGATAAAGAGAAAAGTGAGATTATCATAACAGGGCGCACCAAACATTTCCTTAGCCTGGTAGGCGAACATCTTAGTGTAGATAATATGACCAAGGCGGTTGAAATGGCAGCCACAGAACTGAATGTTTTTATTCCTGAATTTACAGTAGCGGGTGTTCCTTACGGTACTTTCTTTGCGCATAAATGGTTTATTGGATCTGATGATAAAATAGATCCAATAAAAATTGCCAGCTTGATAGATGAAAAATTAAAAGTACTCAATGATGATTATGAAGTAGAGCGCCAGCATGCGTTAAAAGCAGTTGAAGCTATCATATTACCCGAACAGATCTTCATGGATTTTATGAATGCCAAGGGAAAACTTGGAGGACAACACAAATTTCCAAGAGTGTTGAAAGGAAAGATGCTGGAAGAATGGGAACATTTTCTTCAATTGACAATTGATAATTGACAATGGACAATTGTTTTAATTTCCGGATACATTACTAAATCATACAATAAGCTCATAAAAGAATATAATTAATTTTCAATTGTCAATTGTCAATTGAAAACAATTGTTTTACTTTCGGGAAGTAATACTAAATCATACATTAAGCTGGACAAGCGTTGACACATTTGTCAATCATCCATTGTTCATTGTCAATTGAAAAGCATGACTGACGCGATTTTTTCAGGATTTTTATTAGGCCTCGCCCTGGTTTTTTCAGTTGGACCCGTCATTTTTACAATCATTAAACTTCGTATTAATTACGGTTTGATGAGTGCATTTTATTTTATTGCGGGTGTATGGTTAAGTGATATACTCTGGGTTGTTACAGCCAATTTTTTCGGCAGTTCGTTAACAACCCTTATTATTTATAAGAAACCAATTGGTATTACGGGCGGTTTATTTTTAATGGGGCTGGGAATATATTATCTCTTCTTTAAAAAATATCATACCAAGGAAGAGCTTGATAAAGGAGTAAAGATTGGTGGTACTACACACGCACGCTTATTCATTACTGGTTTTCTTATAAATACATTGAACCCAGGTGTAATCGCTTTATGGTTTGCGGCAACTACTAAAACAATCGCCAATGCATATACGAACAATGAACGCATCGTAACTTTTTCTATTTGTATAATTTTAAATATGTGTGCAGATTTTTTAAAGATAAATCTTGCAGGTAAACTTAGAAACAAATTAACTGACAGGAATATAACGATCATCAATAAAATTTCAGGTTCCTTGTTTCTGGTATTTGGAATAGCATTGATGCTTGGGGTGTTGTTTGCAAAGAAATGAGTTCAATTGACAATTAATAATGGACAATTGACAATTAAGAGCTGCAATCAAATTGTCAATTTTCAATTGTCCATTGTCAATTAAAAAATGCCCATTAAATACAAAAAATGCTTCGGTTACTTACACTCATATTATTATTAACAACCGCCACTAGCCAGGCCCAGCCTTCCGATTTTCTGATTCTAAAGAAAAAAGATAAAACGATCCGTTCTTATTACACAGGAATTGAAATGGAATTTGTAACCAATACAGGCGCTTATAGAAAAGCTTATATAACCAGTATTCACAATGATTCATTGTTTATGAAGGAGTATATCATTCAACAAGCAATGACCAAATTTGGATTTTATGTAGCGGATACGCTTGGTAGTTATAGTTATTCTTATAATTACAGGGATATAAAATCCATTGGCAGAAAAGAGAAGAAAGGATTTAATGTACAGGGAAGTGGTGGTGTATTGCTTGGTGGTGGTTTATTACTTACATTAGCGAGTGGTGTTGTTTATCTCGCTGATAAGGATAAATTCAGTCCGGGTTTGCTGGGTGCTTCTGTTGGACTTGCGGGTATTGGTTATTTAATGACAAAGATCAACAGCAAAGCAATTGTCATCGGCAAGAGAAACTACCATCTTGAATATGTAAACCTTTCTGCTCAAAAAAAATAAACACTCACTCCTATTTTACAATTGATACATGGCTGATTTTTTAAAGAAAACATGGCGCATATTTAAAAGAGTATTCTTATGGATGTTCATATTGCAATTCGTTTACATCATCCTTTGTAAATGGGTCAACCCGCCGGTCACAATTACGCAACTGGTAAGCCTTGTGAGTGGAAATGGATTGAAAAGAGATTATGTTTCTTATGATGAAATGGGTTCAAACATTAAACTTGCTGTAATGGCAGGTGAAGATCAGTTGTTTCCCGACCATGATGGATTTGACATAAAGGCGATCAAGAAAGCAATGAAGTACAATGAAAAACATCCTGCTAAAACAAGAGGTGCCAGCACCATCAGCCAGCAAACAGCAAAGAATGTTTTTTTATGGCAGCATGGTGGCTATTTAAGAAAAGGTTTCGAAGTTTATTTCACATTCATGATCGAAAAGATCTGGGATAAAAAACGGATCCTTCAAACTTATTTAAATGTGGCTGAAATGGGCCCAGGCATTTTTGGTGTTCAGGCCGCAGCTAAAGCCTATTTCAATAAAGATGCCATCAACCTTACCCGAACAGAAGCAGCCATGATCGCTGCGTGTTTACCAAATCCAAAATTATATACAGTTAAACCTTTGAGCAGGTATGTATCAATCCGCTCAGGAAATTTATTAAGGCAAATGAATAATCTGGAAGATGATGAAGATATTCAGGCTTTGATAAAGTGATTTATTTATTTAGAAATTTATGATTGTACATGTATCTTGAAAATTTATTGGTCATTGCAAACCCGACAATGGCTATCCTTAACAGCTACTTATTCTAAAGCAATTTTTTTTAGTTCCTGACAAAATGCAAACAAACCAAATCCATCCAATAAGCATATACAGGCCGGTGTAGAATAAATTGTTTCATTTTACTTTTTAACATTCATAAAAAAATTTAATTAAAATTGTCTTTTACCCGGCTTTCTTGTTTGAAATTTTAATGAAATAGTTCTCTAAAATAAAATGAGTTTTCTCAATTGAGAAAACTCATTTTATTTTTAAAAGCTATGATAGTTAAAATCCTTGTGTCATTTCCTGGCTATGTATTTTTCAAAATATTAAGATTGATATTATAACTTAAACATTTTTTATGCCAAAAAGAAATGACTAATAAAACAAATCCATTAACTTTTACATATTTTTTTCTTTTTCTTCATCAGCTTCTTCTTTTGTTTTATTAGTGTCAAAACTTCCTCCTGCTTTCTTAAGCAGGGAAGATATTGGACCTTCCATATGCTCCTGCGGATCGGTTGTATGAAGGGTTTCTGGTTCAGGTTGCACAGATGCATCCTGACTCTCATTTTCTACTGGCTTGTTTTCATTTTTGTCATTTGGCATATAGATAAAATTTTGATTGTTGTATTTAAAACAAATTTGTAGCCATTATATTATTTGTTGCTTATATGCCAATAAGAACTACTTATACTCATTCCCAACTTATTAATTTTTTTATACTTCGGGTAAAATATTCCTCAATAATCCTTAATTGAACTTTTGTCTTCTGCCAGCACCGCTATTATTAAAATAAAGATTCGTGTAGGCACACCCTTTCTTATTTGTGGTTTTGACTGCTAATACGCTTTCCACCAATAAGCATAAGCCAATTAATAAAATGTTAACTGCTTCTAAAAACATAACTTATTATTTAGCCTACACGAATTAATTTTCATTTTACCATTCCAGATTTACAACTACTTAAAATTATTCTTTGATCTGTTTGAAGAATTCTTTATTTAAACCAGCTTCTGCTTTTTGATCACGTTTATGAACAAACATGAGAATCATAACGATAAGCGCAACGAAACCAACCATGGCAAGCGCCATTAATATTGTAGACATAATATAATTATTTAAATTTTTAGATAAAAAGTCTGCTTGAAATAACGATACTGCTATTTCATAAATAGAAATGAAAACCCGATGAGGAAATCACCAGAAATTGTGAGAAGGATAATTGTACGAGAGATTGTGATTATCAAAAAGTTCAATGCCGGAAAAACAAACTGGCAATGGAACTGCTGTAGAAAATATTATTCTGTAAATATCATTGCTAAAACAAACTGGCACTCTTTGCAAACCCGGATGAAACTGGCCGGCATTGGAAACATTTGCATGCTCAATTTCTGCATTTGGATAATTAACAACAGCTTTAGAGTAGTCAGTTGTTTTTGTATCATATGAAGTAGCTGTATTATTTTTTTCAACAGAAGTGAACCCTGCATTAACAAATGCAAGTAAAAAAAGAAAGGGTAAAAAAATAATAGCGCTGTATTTTTTCATTGCGGCGAAGATAACGAAATGCAATGGTTTGTAATTATAAATAGTATTGGTATTAAGTTAACATTTGTTATTCTTAATTTTTCTTTGTGTAGATTTTATATATATTCAACAGGTTAAAAAAAGCTAACAGTTTTTTTTACCTGTTAGCTCTATATTACCATCCACCTCCTCCTCCTCCTCCTCCACCTCCTCCTGAACTACCGCCACCGCTGCTTCCACCGCTACTACTTGAAGGTGGGGTTGATGCGGATGATATCGTTGATGCCAGCCCCGATGCGATGCCCGAGGTAAAAGTTGATGTATGAAAAGCATTGCCCCCATAAAAATAAGTTGGCTGGTAACCGCCAGCGGTAGCCTTGCTAATAATATCCTCAAATTTGGAGGCCCAGGCATTTTCACATTTTAATGCAATGGCATAAGGCAGGTATTTTTCAAATAGCTGAATGGTCATTTCAGGTGGATTCATTTTATCGAACCTGTTTTGCTCCGCTGTTTCCAAATACATTTTAAAGCCAAGTATATGATCTGCAACGGCACGTCCTTCTTTTGTATAAGCACTCATAATCTTCATGAATACAGATTGTATGATAATGCATACTATAAATAAAACAATGCTGGCAATAACCAATCCAGCCGAATGAATAAATCCAAGGTATATGATTGAAGTTATCCCGAGAAAAATGAGCAAAAGAATACCAACCCCTGCATAATTATCATTTAATGAAAACAGTCCTTTAAAACTATTTTTTTTACCTCTTCTTATGAGTAACCTGTTTTTTAAATGTTCTTCCATTCCTTTATATACGGAAGCGAGCTGGCTATTATAACTACCCTTCGCTGCTTTTTGCCCATAAAGATTATCAATATCATATCCATACCATTCATGCAACCTGCTACCGGCATTGCTACTGGTTTTTAAATCCGGTGGCCGTTGAAAATAATATGCGGGTATTTTAAATAATATTCCTTCTTGTTTTATTTCTATGTTCACTCGGTGCTGTACGGCATGATCCACAATAGAAGCTGCAAATAAATGAGGCCCATAATGCTGTTCCAGCAGGTAGCCTGTATCTGCAGCCGACATATTTGCGGGTGGCTCAAACTGAGGAATGATAACCTCGCCTTTCGGATCTCTTCCAACCTTTCGCCACGCTCTGAAATTAAAGAGAAATAAAAATACTGCAGCAAGTGATAATATTGGTATCAGCAGGTTATCCTTAAGAAAGGAAGTGAAATTTTCCAAAGAAGACGGCTCCCTCATTATACCTTTACGAATAGACGCAGCTACAGTTAATCCTTCATAAGATTGCAATGGTTTAGTTGAACTAAAATTCACGGTGTTTGTTTCACTGCTGTCGCATGCACAATCTTGTGAAGTACTTCCCTGCTCTCCTGTATAACATTTGTGTTCTATCACAGTAGCACCCTGCGGAAAGTGAATGCTACAAGTAGCTTTTTCACAGGAGAATGACCAACCATTGCCATTCACGTTCCAATAACATTCATCCTTATCCTTATGATAGATAACCTGACGTTCTGTTTCGTAAGTTATCTCGTAAGTATAAATACCAGGTTTAAGCAACTGGTCACCCTTGCCTACATATAATACAATTCCATTTTCAACACTCTTTGTGAAATAAGATTCTGGTTCATTATTTTTCAATACTTTTTTCATTCGAAATGGAACCGTTGAAACCATTCTCATGCTATTGGTATAACGGGTGGGAAAGCTGCGGGTTATGCCACGTTGAATCTCATCATTTTCGCTTCCGTCACCACCATCACCATTATAGATTTTTATAGTTTCAATGACGGTGTACATCCCTTGCTTATCAATGGTAACATCTGAATTAAAAGATAGAATGCGATCTGTTTGGTCAGTCTTTTTTAGATTTTGAAAAATAATATTATTGGCTAGCAATGCTTCACGAACAGCTCGTTGCAGTCCCCTGGTATAAGCTTCTTTTCTTTTATCAAATGCTGCTGTTCCTTTAACAGGTTTTGTAATCACTCCATCTTCCAGCCAATTGAATTTTTTTAATATTCCGGGTCTTGATATTGCCTCTATGACTTGCTGGAGTGGTTTATAATTCTCAGTAATTACAGTTTCGGGAATATCGTCATTCACAGCGGTTTCAATAGCTGCCTTACGAATAAGTTCCGCATACTCAACAGCAGTAAAATATTTATCGGCTGTCTTCGTGAATCCCTGGAATTGTGCCATCCCGGTAACGCATACCAGTAACAACAACATGCAAAAAAAGCTGCTTTTCATTTTCATTCTATTCATTTTCTGACTATCAGGAAAAACTGATCTTGGGTGCATTTTTGGCAGCAGCATCTTCTTCAAAAAAAGGTGACGCCTTAAAACCAAACATATTGCCCACAAGGTTTTGTGGAAAGATTGCAAGTCCCTGGTTGTATTCCCTAACCGTACCATTGTAATAACGACGGCTCTGGTTAATTTTTTCTTCCAGCTCTGCAAGCTGCTCCTGTAACTTTGAAAAATTGGAGTTTGCTTTAAGGTCGGGGTATTGTTCAGTAAGTGATTTAAAATTCAGCATTGCAGCGTTCATGTTCTTAGCGGCTTCTATCTGGGCTTCGGGTGTAAGGGCAGTCATTGATTCGTTGCGTGCCCGTATTACATCCGTAAGTGTTTTATTCTCATGTCCTGCATATCCTTTCACAACCTCTACCAGGTTGGGTATCACGTCCAGCCGCTGTTGAAGAAATGCGCCAATACCACTCCATCCTTCCTGCGTAAGTATACGTTTTTTAGATAGCCTGTTGTAAATAGAGATAAAATAAAAAATCAGTAATAATAGGATTCCGGCAATAATAAGTATCGGCACCATATAAATTTGCTTTGATGAATGAAAGTATTTTAACCAAGATAGTAAATCCGTACAAATTATTGAGTGAGATCTGTGAACGGTCGGTATAAACATGCAAGCGTATCAATTCGAAGTCAAAGAATTGAAAAAATAAACCGGAATATGACTGTTATTTATTGAACGATCTATTTACTGCGTCAATGGCCATGGAAAGGCGTTCTTCATAATTACCTTTTATTTCGAACCAGGGTATATGCTGGTTCAGCATGGCATCTTTGTAATAATCAAATAATTTTTCTCTTGTCTTAAGATCAGGATATTCTCTCAGAGAATCTTTTACCCAGGGAACATCTGTATTACAAAGCAGGTAAAGATCATACTTCCTGTTTGCTATTTGTGTTAGAATGCGATTGTCACATTTATTAAAAACAAATTCGCTCCACACTTTTATTACATAAAGATCTGTATCAATGAAGAGAAGTTGTGAGTTGTGAGTTATGAGTTGTGCGTTGAAGATAGCATCTTCTTCGTTTTTTATTTGTCCCTCTGCAATTTTGTATAAATTTTCAAAGTCGTATGCTGTGCCATAAGCTTCTAAAAATTCTCTTGCATACTCCCGTACCCATTCTGTTTTAAAATGTTCGGCCAGTTGCTTACACAAAGCGCTCTTGCCGGTAGATTCCGGGCCAATGACAACAATTTTTTTGATCATCTTAATTTTTTATTCCAGGCAGGCTTTGCCTTTATCACTTTATTATAAATGGAACAACGCTCTTCGTGTGCGCCTGGCAGGTAGCCGGTACTCATTAAAAATTCATTTACGATCTCACCACCGGTAAAGCGAAATGTTTTCTTAAAAAGTTTCACCCATTCTTCTTTTGATAAAGGATGGTTCTTATCGATCCAGTTTTTAAAAGATCCATGTTCCTTTTGTAAAGCAATGATCGATTTTGCATTTTCAATAGCCGCATTTATTTTTAAACGGTTGCGAATAATACCTGCATCATTCATTAAGCGTGCAAAGTCTTTTTCTTTATAAGAAGCAACTTTCTTAATATTAAAATTGTGATATGCTTTTCTAAAAGTTTCCTGTTTTTTTAAAATAGTGGTCCAGCTTAATCCTGCCTGGTTGATTTCCAATATCAGTCTACAGAATAATTCATCATCACTTTCTATAGGAAAACCATAATATTTATCATGATAGATTTTATGAACTTCGCGATCTGCTTCTTTAATATTAGGAATGGCTTTACAATAACTCATTATTCTTTTATTTTAAAATAATTTTTAATGATTGTACATGCAGAATTAAATCTTTCATCCCAATTACCTGTAATGGAGATATATGAAATGTCTGCTCTTTTAAATTGTTCTTTATGACTTTTGTCAAGTCTATTTCTTTCTTCTTCATTCAGTCTTGTTCCATCCTGCACAAATGGACAATCATTTTCAAGATATAGATAAAGATCAAATTTATTTGCATTTTCTATCCATACATCTACAATTAATTCTTTGGTGAAAAGAAACCTGCTGTATGATTTGGTTATATTCAGATCTGTATCAATAAATAATAATTTATTTGCTCCTTCCATATTACTATTTATTCTTGTCGCCTGTAATGCTGCAATTTTTCCCAGATCATCATAAGTACATTCTTCTGTTTGCTCAATAATTTCCCTGGCTGTTTCCTGAACAAAATTTGTATTGAATGTTTTGCCAAGCATTTCGGTAAGTGTTGTTTTGCCGGTAGATTCTGTTCCTATGATCGCTATCTTTTTTATAAAATATGTTTTACATCCATCAGCAATAAAGTTCCAGTATTTAAATGGATCTTCTTTTATGAGCGATGCCGATATCGGAACAATTGTTCGCAAATTATCAAACATTATATGTTTACAGGAAAAATAGTTTGCTAAATAATCTCCATAAGGTTCTGATGAAAAAATCACATCAACAGTATCTATTATTTTCGATAATGCTTTCGCCCATACAAATGCTGTTTCTTCAGATGAAACAGATGTATTGGGCAATTTATTTTCATCATAATAAAAACCTATTATTGAAATGTGATCATTTCCTGAAAATGATTTATTTAACCAATCCATTCGTAAGCTACCTGGAATTGTTTCCTTATCGGAGTAACAAAGTATTAGCGACAGGTGTTCGCAATGTTGAAGCGCAAATTCAACCAATGCGATATGTCCATTATGAAGCGGTAAGAATTTTCCAATAATTAAGCCTTCTTTCATTCCACAACTTTATTGATAAGTGCTTTTTTCTTCCATTCCGGCAATCCCCAAAATGCAAAGATCAATAGTATTAAATAATAAACACTTGTAAAAACATAATGCTTTACAAAATACAATGGAATGGAAGCGATATTGGTTGCTATCCACCAATACCAGCTTTCAACCTTTTTCTTTGTCATGAGCCACATACCTGTAAAAGCAGTCGCAGATGCAAATGCATCCGCCCATGGTATAACTCCCGGAAAGAAGCCTCTTTTAAAAAAAGAAAGCGCCATAAAAATGATTGTATAAAAGAAAAGAAAAAATGCAAGTTGCTGCAGCCATTCTTTACCGTTTGAAAAACTTATGTGAAGGATCGCCTCTTGTTTCGCATCTTTTTTGTACCACATATACCAGCCAAGAATGCTCATAATTGTATAATAAAGATTTACCGTTGCTTCGCCCAGCAAATGGCCATTTACACTTATGTATATATAAATGATTGTATTTACCAGGCCTACGGGGTAAACCAAAATATTTTCTTTACGGCTATACCATACGCTGGCAATCCCGGTAAATACAGCAATGTATTCATACCAGGTTGTTAAACGTAGATCCGCTAAAAACTGTTGGTAAATTTCAGGGATGGTCATATTGAAGACAAATGTATGATCTATGATTTAAGATGTATGATTTCTTTATAATTTAGATGCTTTAATATTCACATCATACATTTTTCAAATTTCTTTATATTTATTTCATGAAAAAAATAAGCCTGGGAATAATGATTGCTTTTTATTTAGCAGCAGGTATTAATCATTTTTATAAACCCGAAGGTTATTATAAGATCATTCCTCCTTTTTTTACTAATCCGGAACTAATAAATATTTGCAGTGGGATTGCTGAAATAGGTTTTGCTGTTTTATTATTACTACCACAAACTAAAAAGTTTGCCTGCTATGGAATTATTTGTATGTTGATTGCTTTTATACCAGCTCATATTTACATGATAAAGGTTGGGTTTTGTATAAAAGATTTTTGTTTGCCACAATGGGCACTGTGGGTACGGCTGGTTGTGCTTCAGCCATTGCTTATTTTTTGGGCGTGGATAAACAGGAAATAAATTGCTTGCACTTTCAAGGATTGATACTTATTTTTAATAGCTGCTTTTATAAATAAGTTTTACTATTCAATCTTATTATCATGAAAAAGTTTTTTAAGGTTTTACTCATCATCATTGTTGTCTTCATTGTATTTGTTGGAATCTTTGCTACTTATATTTCTATGAGAAGCATTCCAAAATATGTTGTGAAAAAAATTGACACGAAAGTGGCATCAACGCCTGCAAGAATTGAAAAGGGAACTAAACTTGCTTCTATGCTTTGCCGTGGTTGTCATTTCAACAATGAAACAAAAAAATTTACAGGAAGGGAGCTGACCGAAGCACCGCAGTTTGGACACATTTTTACAGCTAATATTACGCATGATCCAACTCAGGGTATTGGTAAATGGAGTGATGGCGATCTTATTTATTTTCTTCGCACTGGTTTGAAGCCGGATGGCCAATATGTTCCTCCGTACATGCCCAAGCTGATACATATTTCTGATGAAGACCTTTTTTCAATCATCGCTTTTCTACGTTCCGACAATGATTGGGTGAAGGCTGATCCTACTCCTACCATTGAGTCAAAGCCATCTTTTCTTACTAAATTTTTAGTAACGGTCAATGCTATGAAACCTTTCGACTATCCAACTACTTCAATTCCTGATCCTGATACGACCGATATGGTTAAATGGGGAAAGTATATTGCATGCTATCAATACGAATGCTATAGTTGCCATTCAAAAGATTTTGCGAAGAATAATTATTTAGTTCCTGAAAAATCTCCTGGCTATTTTGCTGGCGGAAATAAAATGTATACACTTGAGGGAAAAGAAATCTACAGTTTAAATATCACCATGGATAAAACGAACGGTATCGGTAACTGGACGGAGAACCAGTTTGTTGCTGCTGTAAAATCTGGCCAGCTTCCCAATGGAGGGCCAGTATTGCATTATCCGATGCAACCATATTCTAATTTATCTGACCTGGAAGTAAAAGCGATTTATGCCTATCTAAAAACAATACCAACACTTGACCACAAAGTTGTAAGGAAATTAACTGAATAAATCCATTTTAAAATAAGATGATTTGAAAATTTGAAAATGAAATGCGATGGCTATCTTCCTAAAATTAATTTTCATTTTTTGATCTCTTTAATTTTATCTTACAGGAATGATGTTGCAAACTTATAAAAAGAAAAAGAGCATCTAAAAAAGATGCTCCATATTATAAAAAGATTTTTTATTGACTTATTATTCCGCTTCTGCAACTACTTCTTTCACTTCAGGTATCATGCGTTTCATCATGCCTTCAATACCGGCTTTTAAAGTTATCATTGATGAAGGGCAACCGCTGCAACTTCCTTGTAACATCAGGTTTACTTTTCCCTGCTCATAACTTTTAAATTGTATGGCACCACCGTCCATTTCAACTGCAGGCTTTACATAATTTTCCAATAATTCTTTTATACGTTTTACAACATCATCGTCATCAGCGCTTACTTCATTGCTGCTTTCAGATTTCATATTAGCAACCTCTTCTTCATTCACCACTGGTTTACCATCTTCCAGGTATTCTTTTAAAAATTGTTTAATAGTTGGAATGATATCCTGCCAATCTTCTGTTTCGCCCGTTTTTGTAAGTGTAACAAAATTACTTGCTATAAAAACTGATTTTATAAATGGGAAAGTGAATAATTCCTGTGCCAGCAATGAAGGCTTTGAACTCGCTTCATCCGGAAAGTCAATGCTCTTTCCCGGATACAATAATTTGTTTGCAACAAATTTCATTGTTTCCGGGTTCGGGGTCATTTCAGTGTATATGCTGATAACGGGATTGCCTGTCTTGATCATAATTTAGCGCTTTTACGTTTACAAAAATAACTTATATCGGCCGAAAATGCGGTGCTGTTGCATTAT
>JBDTLP010000072.1:0-25977 GCA_039934735.1 Ferruginibacter sp.
ATACGTTATCGTTATTGTATTGTCATTGGTTTTGAATTATATACTTTAAAATTTTTGTATTTGGATACAGGCCTGCAGATGCCGCGTTCGAAAAATATATAGTTGCTTTGATTGTAAACAGCAGCGTCGTAATTGGCGAGCCCATAATTGGAAAAGCGTATGGTTAAGCGTTGCTTCCTGTTTGCATGATCTGCTGTTGGTATAGAGTCTGTTTCCTGGTCCGGTTGCGTAAATTGGTAATCCATTTTGTAGAGAAAATAATTGCGCCGGTTGAAGCTGATACTGAACCTGTCGAAATGTGCCAGGCTATCAGCACGTATAAACGCAATTAAGGAAGTGTCGGCAACATTCGATTGGGTAATCGTGTAATGGCCCGCAGATTGTTTAACAAGACTATCTACCATTTGCCGCAAAGGCATCTGGCTTCCGGTGTTATTTGTTTTGGGTTCATCCACCAGTATAATCTGATCGGAATTATACACGGCAATCAGGAAAGAATCGTTTTGCATAAAATCTACATTGCCGAGTGTGTATTTTGCCCGTCTTCCTGCCAGGGTATAATTACCATCCAGTTGTTCATTGGTATAGTTTCCCAACAATGTATCACTGGAATAATTGAAGCGTATATCAAAACTCAGGAAGGTAATACTATCGTAGTTCTGATACACTTTTTGCATAGTATGGGTTAATGAATCAATGGAAATGGTTTGTGCATTTGTTTGCCGGCTATCGAAAAGTGTGGTTAATATAAGGGTCGTTAACGCTATATTTTTCCATTTATATTGTGCCTTTTTATTTTTCATTTGTATCATTTTAATAATTAGTTCGTATTTACTTAATCGTTATCGGTAGCTATTAATTTCTGTGTTGCGCTCCTGGTTTCCGTAATTGTTTTAATTCCTTTTATTGTTTCTTTTTTCACTCTTGTAAGTGTGCCATCATCATCATACTCGTAAAAGCTTGCATAATTGTTTTCATCGAGTTCTGCCATCAACCTTAGGTTGGACGGGTGATAGACAAAATTTTTCATGTTGGCATTAAAAGGAAGTATGCGCACATCATCATAAAAGACCGGGAAATTATGGCTATCGTTTTTAAGTGATACAGATATGCTGGTAGCCGTAGCCGGTACATCAAATTCTGATTCAAAACGTTGCCAGCCTTCAATAAGGCCACCGGTAGGATTCATGGTCACAGCAGCGGTGTTGCTTCCATCATAGGTTATTGTAATGGATGCAGAGCCATTGTAGCTAACACAATGACAATCTCCGTTGTTTACTTTCACCCATGCGCTCAGCAGCATTTTTTTATTTTGCAGCAGCGAGAAAGTATCGGTAAGTGCATTGTCGCGTACATTGGAAGAATCCAATCTTATGCAATAAACGGTAGCATTGTTCACTGTATTCATATCACCGGCAGTAGCTGTTGGCCCATATAAGACCGAGGTTGGAATGGCTGCCTGCGGAATAATAGTGTTGCCGCCATCGGTTGCTAACCACTGCAGGTCAAATGTTTCTCCTCCCCACCAGTCGTAGTAATCAACCACGAGGTTGTAAACAGTTCCCATGGTCATATAAACCGGGCTACTCACTACATTAGGATGAAGGTTATTACCCTCCACCCAGGCACTTGCATCCGTTATTACGTTGCCATTTAGGGTAATGCGAACGCAATTGTCAGCAATGCCAATAAACCTATAAGTGCCCGTTTTCGGTGCCTGCAATTTTGCTTCCCATTTAACACTGAAAAAATCTGTTTGAATAGCTCCACCCGGGTGTGTGAGATGTATGGGCTGGTTTGCTTGTGTAAGCAATGCGCCGGATCCTGTACCGGGCTCAAGCGGCACTTCTAATCCGGTAAGGTGATTGAAATAGCTGGCCTGTGAACCCATTCCATTTTTGTTTGTGCTCAATGTGGCACTTACAATGGTATTAATAGTATCTTTTAGCCTGAAGCTATAATTTCTGTTTGCTTCTTCAATACCGGTTACGGGTGCCTGCAATTCTATGTGTTCATCCGGGGCCAGTTTTAAACTATACTTACCTGTGTGTTTTTCTGTTGCATCTATTTTTAATGAAACATCACTGGAATAATTTAAATTTTTATGTGGCTTGCAATAGGCACAATTTAGAACTGTTTCATAATTATGATCCTCAAAACCATCAAACATAATTTCCCGCACGCGTGCATTATTTGCTACGGCTATGGGTAACTGTTGGTTATACCCGTAAAGACCCGAATTAAATCTTCCCAATGGATCAGTATTCTCAATTTCATAGCCTTTGCGGTTGTATTGGGTAATGGCGCTGTTCCATACCCATACATCTCCGGCCTCCGTGTTTCGTGTGATGGGTGAGGTTGTATTGGATGCAAGTTTCCAAAAGCTTTTATAGTCTTTGATTGCACCAGCCTTGCGGGTATCTATCGGGTTCGGGCTGGATACATCTCCTTCAATGCGTTCTCCATAATAAGCATACGTACTATCAACCCTCCAGTTACCATAAATACCTTCTACATAAGGGTTGACTGATTTTCTTTCTGTAAACCGGGAGCGACAAAAAGTACCGTTAACAATGGAAGTTGAAAGTGTAAGCAATTTATTCAGATCCTGGTCCAAATTTGGATTATCCTGCGTATCTGTATTACCGGGAATATAATAGTAATAATCAATTTTTGGGCTAAGTTCACAGCCCTCAGTGGGTGGTGGTGGTGGTGGTGCAGTTCCAATACCAAGGTTGCTGCTATCCCCTGGTGATCCCGAACTGCTTTTATTAGATTGACAAGTTGAAGGAGTGAGCCAAAAACAACGGGATCTTGTAGTTTCCTGCCAGGCGAAATGAGTGTCTTCCCTGTCGCCTAACTGGTTAATGCGAATACCGATTTGTTTTGACTGACCAAGTATTGTTGTCGCAGCCTGTTGAACAGTATTACTTATGTTTACCCTGAAATTTACATAGGAAGTTGGAGTTGGATTGAAAAAATAATAATCTTCGTGCCCGCTTTGGCTTGGTGGAATCAATGTTTCGCTGGTAACATTGTTATCGCTATTATTTAAAAAATAGGCGGTTCCCCAAGTCAGGGGATCTTGGGTGTTAAACCAGTTTGTCTTCATTGCACGTACTTCCTCAAAATCTCCCGCCCCGCCTGTTGATTGTGCATTTGTTCCATTGCAAAGATGATCTATGCCGTCAGTGTGAAATACGTGGGCATTAGGATCAAGATTCCTGTTAGCTGTAGTATGAGAAAAAAGCGTCAGGAAAGATTTATAATGTACTGCATTTGCAGCAAGTCCGTTATGATCGAACAATAAAAATATCCTGCTCCCATCGTATTCTTCGTGATCGCCCCCGCCGCCGGGATGTTCATTACCCCATTTGTGGGTATGGAGATGATCCACTTTTTCGTATTTGTACTCTATATTGGGGGTGTGATCAGGATCCTTATCCTGGTGAACCCATAGATTGAAATAATCAATTGGATAGAGTTCTGCCTTTTTTACTGTTGCATATATACTGTTATCAACTTTCTCAACAACTTTATAAAAAGAATTATCTACTCTCCAGTGGTCTTTAAATGTTGCTGCTGCAGTCTGTATGATAGCTGTGGACTGGTTAAATACCAATGTATGTGTTATTGGGTCGATGGGATTATTCAAACTTGTAACGGAACCCACTGATTGGTCAAGCATATTGCGTTTTCCACTTCTTACAATGCGAACATGAGCCCGCAATGCATTGTATGGATTGCCTTCTGCGTCCATGAATACAAATTTGGGTGCGGTAGCGTTACCAGCTTTTGCTGTATTCACAGCCCATATCTTATTCTCTTCTTTTTTCTTTAGGGTATTCCATGGCGTTATGATGGTAGTAGAAACCTGCAGGTCCTGGTCGCAGGGCATTACCATAGTTAAATCATCATTGTTATCTGCCAGCACGTATAGTTCATCGCCGCTTTCCAACACATCCAGTAATTTATTTGCCTCTGGCCATTGTGGCCCGCTTTGTAAAATTCCATGGACAAAATTGAGTTCCTGCGGATTATCTGTGCCATCAGGCGGGTACACGGCATCGATATTTTTATAAGCTGGCCCCATACCACTGTATGCCCAGTGTGCAGGATAATTAAAATTATAAACCGGGTTGTTGTGTTCGTTTTGTGTACGGGTAAGTAAGGGGTTGCCTGTTTCTGCATCATATACCAGGTTCTTTGTACTTACCATACTTCCTTTATCCAGCACCCTTACACTGTCTATCATTCCATAGTGGGTTACCACTTTTAGTACAGCGGCAGACCTATAGAGTGTGCGCTCTTTGGTAAACATTCCTAATACCATACCTGTTGGTATTGGATAAATTCCCCAGAGTGAAAGGTCAAAGTTGACACTTGTATTGGTAGAAAAAGTTTCGGTGTTATGTTCCCTGAAATCCGTCATCAATTCAATATCGCGACCAATGATAGAATTAGTAACCAGGCCATCGGCATTGTTGATAGTAGGAAAGTTATGATTGAAACTATAGGTGCTATCTGTTTCCCGTTTTATGTTATAGAAGTTTTCCGTATAGGACACAGGCTGATCAGGATTATTGGCCGTATAAGTAGCGTGGCTTTTTTCTTTGCCATTCATGTCATTGGTTTCTACTAAAAAACCTTGTGATAGCGTCACAAATTTTTTCAAATCAATTTTCAGCAACTGCATGATCTTTGGGGGATCGTATTTGCAGTTAGCGTCTCCCGCTAGTTCGGTAGCCACAGATTTATAGGGGAAATCTTTATTGGTATAAAATTCTGTTACCTGCCTTGTTGGAAGATTTTTAACCGTATCCCTGTGAATAGACACAACTTCTACCCTACTATATCCAACCATGGCAGCGGGGTAAAGTGATTCACCGAGGGGCAATTCAATAGCACCAAAATCGTAGGGTCCGGCTTTGTTATGATCTACGTAACGATTGATTCCCCTGAAAGGGTTTTCATCACCTCCTATGGAAGGCTCCCATGCAGCAACTCCGCTGCTAATGGTTGCCGGTAGTCCATTAACAATCTCAGTAGTAGTATAATGATATTCCTGGCCATAGGTTGATTTTAGCTGGCTGGCCATTTTTTCCCAGTTATCGCTGATCGTTATTTTCTTAACTCTTAAGCCACCACCAAATTTGGTTCCTGCCGGAATTGATAATTTTATGAATGACTGGTCCAATGCTACCTCCTGGCATTTTTTATCAAGGATCAATTCTTCCAATTCCCCGTTTACCATTGCTTTAATTGAAGCTAATATACCAGCCAACGTAGCAACAATAGCAGTGCCTCCGTCATTTTCACTTACATCATACCCAGTATAAGCTTTACCGGGTAATTGTTGTCGTAAAAACTGCAATGATTCTTGCAGCATAGGTGTATGGGTGGTTCCCAGTTTCTCAACCCGTATCCAGGCTATGCCGGGGTTGTAGGGCATTATTCCGCAATTATTGATGTCTTTTTTTATGTCTGCATATACCCCTATGCTTTCTGACCCCGCAATGCCGGATAAATTTGAACCGCTTGGCATAACTACTGCCAGTTTTAAATAAAGCTGGTCAATATCCTGCAGGTATTTTGCCATGAACTGTGTTGCACTGGTTACCGTATTAGGTACCTGTACATAAACAATATCATTTTCAGTACCATCATTCATATAAATTTTATTAAGGTCAGTAGTAGCGGGAAGTGTAACTGTGTTTGAACCAAATCCTAAAAACTTATACATACATGCGGCCTTTTTATTTTGTACATAAGCATAAGAATCGGATTCGTAATCAACATTGATTACAGCACCAGATGGCAATAGAATTTTATTCATTGTCCAGGCTGCGGCATTTTTATTGGCTTTTGTTTCATCCTGTGCACTGTAAGGATAATCTTCATTAGGTATATTTGGACGAGCCGGGTTAGGCGGATTTGCTAATAAGGGGTTATCTTCCCTTGGCTTGTAATTACCCCACCTGTCTGTATTGTCGAAAACATAACCCGGATTATTATCATTGGGATAATAAAATACGTAGCGGCTTTTTGGTTTTTTTTGATTGCCATTATAGGTAATCCAAATACTGTCTAAGGTAAGTTTACCATAGCCTTTACTGACATTGGCGCCCAGTTCATCTGCAGCCGGATCGTTGACACAGAGTTTGTAGCTTTTTTGGAAAAACCACACCGTTTTAATTGGTTTGGCTGCATCATGGTATTTTGCAAGGTCGGCTTTGGAAAACAATGATATGTGATCGAGCCTTCTCATACCGTTGGCTCCCAAATTATTCAGCGTTCCCTCTTCTCCCAATACTGCCCTACCATCTTTCCGGTCATTTTTTATATAAAAACGTGCCACCATGTTTTTAGATTCAACTGTGTATAAATACCACTGCTCTCTCTCTCCATAGATATAATGGGCTTTATCATCTTTCTCGTCTGTTTTGAGCCCTTCGCTATAGCTGGCGGTTTTACTTCCTACCGGTGTGCGCCATTTATAATCATCATACTTTGAATAATTGAATTTTATACCATCACCCATATCATCATCCGTAAGTCCGTTACCTGTAACATCAACATAATTGGGGGAAAGGAGTGCAGTTAATAAAAATGAATGTGTATATGCAGGCATTTCCTGCTGGTCCATGATCCAATCGCGGCCACGAGTATTTCCGCCGGTATTATCACCCACTGCATAAGTTGCTTTTGCCTCGCTCTTCTTTTGGTCGTAATCTACGCTGAATGTTACATCAACTTGCCTTGTATTATAAACCGGGAGGCCATACACATATTTTTTACCATCGCCACCCAAAACATCTATTTCGGAGATGTGATTTTTTTTATGAAACCCTTCTGCTACTATAGTTGTACTATTTTTTTCTATCAATGTTCCATGGTCAGCCTCATCATCCCTATACATAGAATCAATGCCATCAGCATCACAGTTATTGTATATAAGTACTTTATTTTCATAAGTGCCTGTAGCATTGTATGAATATATTTTAGTGTTTGTTCCAATCCTGTCAGCTTCTTCTGCAGTTAAAAAACTAATTACCTGTGTACGTTTATCCCTTGCTATTTTTCGTGTTTCTGCAGTGATCAATTTTTCACCAATCAAATTTTTACCCGCATCATAGCGAAGAAGTGTTGGCAATAAAACCGGGCTTGGCGCATGTGGGTCGCCTAATTTTAGACGGACGAGATCCTCATTGGCAATGCTGGCCTGGAAGACTGCGTCGGGTATAGTCTTTTCAGAAGGATTCTTAAAATATGATCCCTGCACTGTTCCTTCATTACCATGAAAAGAAAGCGCATCTCCGGTACCGTTATTTGTTTTCCAGTCGCCAACTTCATTGGGTGTATATACATAGCTTAGTGTAGTACCGCCATGTACTATGTTGCCAAGGCCAATGTCCATGCCTATTGCACCTTGCTGTTCCTTTGTTACAACATTTGCATCTCTCATATGGCCAATATCGCCCCTATATGCCCTGAAAGAACCACCGGTTCCTTCCCCATTAATACTAAATACATCGTATGTATAAATGGGCATGCCAATGCCGGGTGAACCAGGCGTGTACACACCATCATTGGCCCTGTTAAAATCGAGTAAGGCATCGGGATCATCGTTGGCCTTTTCAAAGTTTAGCATGCCATAAGCCGGATGTGTTGTTTCCTTGTCTTCAGGTGCAATAAATGTTTCTGTATAGTAACCGCCCAGTTTGAAGGTGGGATTGATCCACCAATATTCAATGCCCAAAGACGTATTAAGACTAAAGCTTGATTTGGTAAGCCTCCTTGTAATAGAAGGCATTATCGATGGATAAGTAAATGACAGGGTTGAATTGAAACTGCCGCCGACTGATGAACCAAAATCCTTTGTTTGGGAAGCAGAATGCATCGACATAGAGACGCTTGCATTTGCATCAATATGCATGGAAGAAAGCCCTAATCGGGAACTGTAAGTATATCCTACACCGACGGAACCACTTAATGATCCACTTTTTCCACTCTCATTCTGCATGTGCAAGCTTAATGAGGGTGAAACAGATGCCCCTGAACGTGCGCCTGCATCAAGATTTACACCCAGAACAAGGCCAAAGGTTTTGGGTCCCGCCGAATAGTTCATTACATCAATAGAAGCATCCGCTCCAACATTAGTAGCAACTCCCAGTTTATTATTAAATGATAGGCCGGTACTTATGCCAAACCCTCCAAAAGGGAAACCGGTAAATTTTACATCTGCGCCAGTAGTTACACCCCAGGTTTTATCAGGACGAAAGCTTTGCCGCTTTGTAACCTTATCTGTTCCGTCAAAATCATCAGGCAGTCCTCTCAAATTTCTTGTTACTGTACCTGGATTGATGTTCCAGCCCAATCCAAGCCAACTGGATTCCTGGTCCATGGTAATACCACTGTTATAAAACATATTGATCGGATAACCGCCAACATCCATGAGGGGAATGTTGTAAGAAAAATCACCTGAAAATGGTGACACCATATTATCTGCACCAATCGATTTAAACGCATTCATTTCAGGCTGGCTTGGACCGCCAACTTCTCCTTTATCCAGTTTTACTATTCTTACAGCCTGTGAAGCAGATTTATGTGCCCGTCCATTTTCTTTTGGCTGGGGATTGCTTATATCTCCGTAATCTTTTCCATATGCATTCGCGGCAGGCGCAAATTTATTATCAGTTTTATGGCTGTAAGATAAATTTGCGCCACTAAAAAAACGGGCCTGACTGTTACGAAATATCTCTGCCTTTAATACATTTAAACCAGATATAAAGAACATAGCAATAAAACTCAATGCAATCTCTTTTTGACAACTGGTGGATAATCTGTTCAACATATTGAATGATTTATTTAGTTTTAGATCTCTTGATTATTTATTTTCTGCTTTTTTTTCTTTGTATTTACGCACTTCAAAAAAGATTCGCCATTTTTCATTCCTTGAATTGATGATGTACGCTTCGTATAATTTGCCTTCCGATGTGTTTAGTACCTTTTGAATATTCTTTTGTAAAAGGTTTTCACCTCTGCCAACTAGGGCGTCAAATGAATGCGGCAGGTTACCCTTATCACTCCTGTCCACAAGTTGAACCCTTACCATTGTATCCGTTGTTTCATTGACGTAGGACAATTTTAAAATTCCATTGGGAGCAACTCCCTTTTCAGGATTATCCCTCTTCATTTTAATGAACGGGGTTTGCTCTACAATATCAATTACAGGCACTACAGGAGCAATCTTAAACGTCCACACTTCCGTCTTCCCAGCATAATTCAATCCGTTACTTGCCACTACCTGCCACGCATACACTTTTCCCGTATCTAATTTTATAAACGTTGAGGGGTACATTTCATATGGCTGTGAAATATTTGTTCTGCTATACACAGGCGAATTGTATTGTATGGCTTCTGTTGCCGACTGGCCGGGTAACACTTCTGTTACCAGGAGTTCATAATTAAGATTGGTAAACATTTCGTAAGGAGTTGGAGGCATCCATGTAAATTCCGGGTAAGGACTTTGCAGCCGTGCCTTATCGTTAGGTGTGTTTAGTAAGGGCGGGCTAAGTGGGTCGATATTAAAACGAATACATTCCTGTGCAAGCACTTGTTGTACCTCAGTACCATTGTTGCTTAATACCTGGTAACAAGCTATATAAGCACCCATGGATAAATAATCCCGTGACATATCGGGTACGTTGTAATTATAAGACAGCGGCTGTATGTCTTTTGCAGTAATTATTTTTACCCCCTTGGCCAATATCACGTTACCTGAAATTGCTGAGAGTACCACCTGGCCGCTTGCTGCATCCTGCAGGTTCATCTGAAGTGTTACGTTCAGCATCTCATCTTTGTTGTTTACAATAACCAGGTTCCACAACTGGTCCTTTTGTACAAAGCCCGCCGATGGTAATTGTGCATTGAGCACCAACTGCGCCTTCAACATACAAGGCAGCAAAAAAAGACACAGTGTTATTATTTTTTTTACCATGTTTAAAAGTTTTTAAAGTATGATAGCCTGCCGATCTCTACAGGATACAATGTTTGATTGATAGTAGGTAAATAAGATTTTTCATATTGAAATTGTACTTCACCTAATTGCCGAAGCTTAATAGTTAACTGCCCTTTTTCTCCCCAATAATTATTTCCGCCACTTATATTGTTATACTTTAATCCTGCACCAAACCTTAACCAGTTTCGCAAAGAGTAATCAAGAGAAGCTTCTACCGTATAAAATTGAAGCTCCGGTTGTTTTGCGTATGAATAACCGTCCTGCAATTGCAGCTTTTTAAGAAAGAAAGTTTGAAGCGCATAATAATTGATGCCTTTATAGGCAATGAAACCTGAATCAGTTGCTTCATTGGAATAGCGGTTGTACACAAACAAAGAATTTGTAGATATACCCTTTAGAAAGTAACTATAACTAACAGAACCATTCAATATATAATAAGCGCTTTCCCTGATCCTTTCTTTATTGATCATGTATAACTGCGTACCCGGATAATAGCCGACACTTACTGATGGGTATTTAGGAAAACGAATATTAACCTGTATGCTTTTAAACACGGTGCTTGTTTTATAGGTTTTATCAGTAAATGGATTTGTAAAGTCATTACGGCGAAGCATACCTATAACGGTTATTTTATTCTTCAGGAACGGTTGATCGGCTCTTATCAACCATGCTGTTTGATCAGTATTGTAACTGAAGAGGCTAAAGGATTGAAAATTTTCTCCTGTCTTCCTGAAGAAGCCATTAAGCCTTGTATTTGTTTCGGGGAAAACAGTTTGGGCCTTTATATTGATACCCATATTGCTTTTATCAGAAAATTTAATAAGTGACCCCGATTCTTTATTTGTTTGAAAACTGCCTGTTACAGGTTTTGTTGACTTTGCAAATTCTGCACTGATGCCCGTGTTCTCATCCTTTTTATAAATGGCTTCCAGCGAATAGCCCGTGATATTTACATAATTTTTTACGCTGTCTGAAAGGCTGAAGTCTGCAGTATTTTTTCTACCTGTAAAATAGGAGAAGATAAGTGATTTGTGATCTTTGTCGCCAATACCCAGCCTACCCATTAAAATGTATTGGCTGTTGTGTTGCGGTTTGGAATTATGAAGAAAATCGCGGAAACGATAATCAATTTTTCCTGCAGCAAAAGCTGCGTAATAAGATGGATTGTATTCAATGTTAACACCAGTAACGGTAATATTTTGTGCCGTCAGTTCTGTGTAATTGATCATGCTTCTTCCGATGCTGAATGTTTTTATTGCAGATAAACGCTTTTGTAGTTTACCATCTTTATCAAGGTCGATACCGTTGTCAGCAGCTAGCTTTTGCAGGTCCTTTTCATTGGCTGAGCCATTGATCGATTGTCTTACTTTTTGAATATTCTTCTCTACTTTGTTTCTTATGCTATCTGCTTTCTTAGTGAGCGAATCAATTCTTTTTTCCAGGGAATCGAGATCATGTTTTTTCTTTTCGTATTTTTTTACGAAGGGTTCTGCAATGCTGTCGATCCTGTTTTCCGCTTTTTTTGCAATGCTGTCTTTCCTGTTTGATAATTTATTTTTTATTGATGATAAAGAATCTGTGACCTTGTCTTTTTTAGCTGTAAGTTTTGCTGTTGCACTATCTTTTTTTGCATCAACCTTTGCCAATGCGCTATCCTTCCTGCTGGTTATTTTATTTTTTACTGATGATAAAGAATCAGTGACTTTGTCTTTTTTGCCTGTAAGCCTCGCCGCTATGGTATCTTTTTTTGCATTAACTTTTGCAAGCACGCTATCCTTTCTGCCATCTATTTTATTTTTTATAGAAGACAACGAATCTGTAACCTTGTCTTTGCCAGAATTAAGCTTTGCGATTGCGCTATCCGTCTTTCCTGTTATTTTATTTTTAATTAAGGATGAAGAATCAGCAATTTTGTATATTTGGATATTAGCCTTTCCAACTATTTTATCTTTATTAGAAGATATTTTATTTTCAGCTAATGATAGAGAATCTATTGGCTTATCTTTTGGGGCCGATGTATATTCATTTACATTGATCTTATTGCTCCAGGATTTATTTTTAATCTGTGATAAATACCGCGGCGGCATCTTATTTACAGCAAGTTCATTTTCGGGTGCACTATCCTCCCCCTGCCCTATTTTATTTTTAGTAAATGATAACGTTCCCGAAAGACTATCATTTATTACAAGTTCATTTTCCTGGCTGGTATCATCTTCAACCGAGCTATTATTTTCATCTGATGTTAAAGAATTTGTTTGTTGATTTACATCGGATGAATCTCCATGTGTTTTTGATAAAGAAAAATCTTCTTTATGACTGGTGCTATCTGTATGATCTTTCGTCTTCACGTTCTTGACATTTTTTAAAGCTGTAGCTAATGAATCTTCTTTTGATTTCAATTTCTTATAGTAAGCACGTTCTCTGTCTTCTATTAATTTTTGTAAGGTTGCCGGAGCTTCCAGCCATTTTTTTGTAGCGGCATATTCTTCTTTTTGTTTTTTAAGCTCGGATTCTGCATTAGCCAGGTCAGGGTATTTATATTGCGGCACCTGTTGATTAAGTTTAGTCAACAATTGCTGTTTAAGGTTCCTGTTATAAGCATATTTATCAAATTGAAAATTGACATCATAAAAGTTTTTGAAGAAAGGTGAATTACTTTGCCTGCTTGTAAAATTTACCCTAATAGGATATTTTTCTTTCAGCATTACATCTAAATAAATCCTTTCCGTATGCTGCCTGAAATTATCATCATTAAGCGCTAAGGCATCTTTTGATCTTGAATAAAATTCATAGGAGATATTGCCATGAACGGTGAGGAGTTTTACTTTTTTATTTACGGGTTCTATTGTGATTACTAAAGCTCTTGTTTTAACAACAGTATCATTAGAAAAAAAATCGGTGGTTGTTATAATACGTTTGCATCCTGCTGAATAATAATAGATAGTATATTTACCTGAATCAGTATTCTTTGTCATCCAATATAGAAGATGAGCACCATTTGGAATATCATCTGAAGAACTTTCAACATTGTCAGGCAATTCCTTCCTGAGTTGCGCCACTGTAGAGTGGGTAACGGAAATAAAAAACAGAAAGCAGAAAAGTTTTGTAAAAGACATGCAGATAAGTCTTTGAACGTTTAAGGTAGTTTTTGCTTCTTTTCAAAAAAAGGGTGTTTTAACGGTATTTTTATATTTGGACTTTTTCGGGATATAGCGTTTATCGTAAAACGTTATAAATGAATGTAATTTTTATTTATGCACGTCAAAATGTGCAGAAGTATAATGATTTGGTAATACGGGATAGTAATTTTACTGTAATGGATTTAAAGATGTTTAAAAAAAGTTTATTCGTAATTGAAAATAAAAGTGTATTTAATTTATCCTGTCTGCGTTAGTGTCTCTACAAATGCATTCAACAGAATCATCACAAACACTTCATTAAATATTTAGATATTTTGCACCAGCATTTTATTTTCATAGCGTCATCGTGGAGTTTATCCAGAGGAACAAAGGATCACTCACTTGTACAGCATACCATTACTCAGCCGATAGTAGAAAAAGCATCCTACCAATTAATAATCCATGTACCATAAAAATCCACGAACAGGCATCCACAAAAAATTGCAATACAAATTCCATTCAGAAAAACTCCTAACAAGCATCCATTTTAAAAAAAATAAAATAACCTGCAAGTTAGCATCGGCGCATCCTGCACAGCCTACGGCAAAGAAAAATCATAACCTTTCGCTGCGCAGCATAAACGCAGCCGGATAGCTATTAGCTGCAGTGACGCAACAGCATTTATCATAGCTGTTATGTTCAGAAGTCCTATCCATTTATATGCTTCGCTCAAACGCCGCTGCTTCCATTTGCAGGTATTTTATTTTTTTCATTAAAATGTATGTTATGTTAGCAGCAAGTTTTTCTTTCGGCATTGGTTTAAGCAATATCCCTTTGTCGCATTTCCCGGGCCGTCGTAGGCGTTCATGGGTTTCATTTATCAGTACTGGCTGTCACAATGGGCAGGTCGTTTATGTAGTGCATCGCTGCCCTGTAGTAAGCGGTATTGCACAGGTCCATTTGGCCTGGCAGCATCGGGTGGTACCTGTGTAGGTTCATTCGTGTTTAGCAATGGTCGGTCATGCACCGGCCATTTTCCTTTATAGGCAAATGTATTTTATTAGTTTAAATCTTAAATGGAACCAATACTTATTGATAGAAGATACATAACGTATTAAATAAAAAAAGCGCTTCTTTAAGCTCCCTTTTGCATAACTATAAAATATCTGAAGAAATAAAAGCAAATACAATTAATGATTGAGCCGTATCTTTCAATCAAACGAGTGACGTACACCGTTAACAACGTTTTTAACAATCATTGACGAAGATGTCATTGCTGCAGGAAATGAAAAATACCGTTAAAACACGGCATAAATACGGGAGAAACACCCTTGTAAATGATTTGATAAATGGAAACCTTTATCTAAAATTAATCTATGAGCACAAACAGACAGTTTTTTTATTGTGATATAAAAATCATTTTGGTAATAGTGATCTGCCTGGGATATTTTAGGACTGCAGCACAAGTAATTGATTCAACTTCGCCCAAACCACTATCGGTAAAGCAAAAATCCGATTCTGTAAAGAAAGCAGAAGATAGTAAAAAACTAACCCAGGTTGCTACTACTGCTGATGAAAAAAAAATCTCGATATTACCCATTGTTGTTGAAAATGTTTATAAATATGGAAGAGCTGATAGCTCGGATTTTCGGGCTGGGATCGGTGATATTATCATTGTAGAAGTTCAAAACCTGGATAGCTTGCTAAAAAGATCGCTGGCGTTGAAACAGGATATCTGCTTGTATATTAACGGTAGAAAGATTGATAACATAAAACCTATTTCAGGTGCACCCGATAAAGAGAAAGGTGAGTTGCAATATCGGCTAGACAGAAATTCAGGTAATGATAAAACGTTTGCGGATATATTGGGTGCTCCTGCTCTTTTTAGCAATGAGTTTTTTGATACAGATGTAAAAGTAAGTGTGGGTCTTGCAAATGAGTTTGCTGTCGATACCTCATCAACGAAAAATAATTTTACACTTATTCGTATACACAAAGGATGGTTTTGGATATGCGGTTTCCTGATAACATTATATTTAATTATTGTAGTTTACATGGCCAGGTCAAGTGGCTTGTTGCGAGACCGTGCTATTGACTTAAGTGCCGTTGGAATTACGAACAACAGGCCTACTAATACCTATAGCCTTGCAAGGTTTCAAATGGCGTTTTGGTTTACACTAACACTGGTATCATTTCTATTTATATGGCTTATTACCGATGCTTACGACATTATCACACCAACAATTCTTGCTCTAATTGGTATTAGTGCGGGAACTTCTTTAAGTGCAACGGTGATAGATAACAGTAAAGCGACAGATTTGCTAAATCAGACAATTGCCTTTCAAGACGAACGCAATGATTTAAAAATTAATATTACCAGTCTTAATCAACAGGTTGCTTCGAACCCTCCACCCGTTAATTTAAATAATCTAATTACCGAAATAAATACGAAAGGAAACAGAATTGTAGAGATTGATGAAGTAATTGAAAGGAATAAACAAAATTTAAAGCCACAAGTATCATTGGGATTTTTTAATGACCTTCTAAAAGATGTGAACGGAGTTAGTTTTCATCGTTTGCAAATGCTTGTATGGACGATTGTGCTGGGACTCATATTTCTATATTCTGTTTGGAAAAGATTAGCAATGCCAGAGTTTGGTACTACACTACTTGCGCTGCAAGGTTTAACCTCAGGTACATATTTAGGTTTTAAATTTCCTGAAAAATAATATTATTACATGCTTTTTAATTCCGCATAACATACAGTCTGTTGACTTCGTCGATTATAACTAACCATTTATAAACTATAAAAGTTATCACATGCCATTTTTCGATTTCCACTTGCATCCCTCTACGAAAGGAATGTTTTCACAGGACAGTTCAAAAACAAACCCCTGGCAGACAATAGATATAAAATCCATACCATGGGCTATACGCTGGTGCAGCGATTTTCAATATATTATCGGTTCACAAAGTAATTTTTCACAACTGGTAAATGCCGGTGCAAATATTGTTTGTATTGCTGTGATAGCACCTGAAAGAGGAATCACTGAAGATACATTCATCAATAAACAAGCTAAAGGTACCCTTAGCCGTTATCTTGATCCTGTAGAGCTTGAAATTATTAATAATCTGGACACAAGTCCTTACCGGATGATCCTTGATGATCTGAAAAATGTAATAATGAACCCCGGAAGATTTGGAATTACAGATAAGAAAATTATTTTACTAAATAAAGGAGTAAACTATGATATTCACGATCATTCAAGTATTTATGTCACTTTTACTGTAGAAGGCGCTCATAGCCTCGGTAATAATTTTGATAAAGAAAAAATAACCGCTACAGATGTACTCCATAATTTAGATGATCTTATCCAACAAGGCTTTCCGATTCTTTCTATTAATCTTACACATTTAGAACAATACAATTTTTGCTGTCACGCCTATGGGATACTGTTTGTTAATAGTGAAAATTTTAAACCTGTTCAAAAGGAAGTCACTGAAGCAGGTATTGATATAATTAAAGGTTGTTACCAGCGGGGAATCATGATAGACATGAAGCATTTGAGCCTGGGAGCAAGACGCTTCCTGGTTGAGAATTTAAGGAAGCAAGCTGATGTACAATCTGTCATGCAGCCGCTTATATGTACCCATGCCGGATTTACGGGTATATCCTATAAGGACATACCTGATTATATCGAATACAAAGCTATAAAAAACGCAGCTTATAGTTATTTACTTTGGAACAAGCCCAAACTTTACCAGTCTAATACTTTTACTTCTTTTAATCCGAGCAGCATTAACCTATATGACGACGATATACTTGCAATTCTGCAATCCGGAGGAATGATCGGTTTATCGCTTGATAAAAGAATACTTGGCTATTCTGAGCCCAGTACAATGCCTGATGCGTTGAATGATCTTGTTTTTGAAGAAGAATATATTTCGAATCAGGAAAAACAATATTTTATAACAAAGAGATCATTGGGAAATAAGATGAATGAGGAACATTGTATTACAACACAGGAAGTACTCGAAGGAGGAAGTGTAAATCCGGAAGTGTCATTTTATCATTTATGTCATTTTATGTCGCACGTACTTCATTTTATAAAAGTTGCAACAGATAATAACTATGACATCAAAAAAGCGCTAACACAAATTTGTATAGGTTCCGATTTTGATGGCTTTATTAATCCGGTATGGTGCTGCCCGACTATTGAAAGTATCGGTGATTTTAAAATAAAATTCAGTAAAGAATTTCCAGGTTTCGCAAGGTCGAACCGCGACGTAGTAAAGTTGCCTGCCGACTTTGATATATTACAATTTACCAACCAGCTTTTTTTTGAGAATGGTAAGAATTTTATTTTGAACAGGCAGGCTATATAAAAATAATTTTTCATAATAATTTAAATATTTTATGAGTGTAAGCAACAAACGATATGCAGCATACGATACGGCAAAAGATGCAGGCTCAGCCAAACCGCTATTAATTACTCAATGCAAAGCTGAAGGAGACAGATGCGTGGCCGAACTTAATTCCGAACTTACAAAGCAAAACAGGAAGCTAAAAGTCTCTGATGTTACAGATTCAGATGGCCATCAATATGTAAATCTGGTACAAAAAGGAGGAGGAGTTCTGGGTATCGCATTGGCAGGTTATACATATGTGCTGGAAGAGGTAAATATTCGTTTTTTACGTATGGCTGGCACATCTGCTGGTGCAATCAATACAGCCCTAATGACAGCTATAGGTTCCGATGAAAATCCAAAAGCTGATAAAAAATCTGATGGCTTGCTCTTGATTCTTGCCGAATTAAATATGTTTTCATTTGTTGACGGTCATCCTTTTGCGAAATGGATCCTTCAAAAAATAGTGAGTGATGGCAAATATATAAAACGATTGAAGGCCTTTTTACTGAATATTGGAATGCTTTTTTTATTCCTTTTAATAAGTTCCCTGGTTTCATTTGGTCTTGAAACAAAGTTGCATTGGCAATATGTCCCAATGCTTACCCGTGTGTTATTTGTTCTTTTAGGTTTTAATTTGTTAGTAATAACTTATATAATCATTTTCGTCATTAACATGCTTGGCAGATTTAGGAACAGCGGCTATGGAATTAACCCGGGAAAAGTTTGTTTGGAATGGATAAGGGAACAACTGGATAAAAGTATAATCCCAGATGGTAGCCGTCCCGCCACTATTGACGACCTTGAACAAAAAGCGGGAAAGTTGCCATCTACCTTACAATGGAAGCCTCCTAATGGCGAAGCGGTCCCGTTAAAAGATAAAGATATTACTGCCGATATAACCATTATTACAAGCGAACTTGTTACACAAAATAAATTGGAATTTCCTAAGATGTGGTCGTTATATAAGAGCGTAGCCGATAAAAACAGCATACATCCAGGCGATTTTGTTCGTGCATCTATGTCAATTCCATTTTTCTTTGAATCTTTTATAATAGACATAACGGCTACGGATAGATCATCACAAGAAGTAAAGGATGCCTGGAAGTTTCATTTTTTAAAAGAACCTTGTCAAATTCCGCTTGAGCTCCGCCTTGTAGATGGTGGTGCATTATCCAACTTCCCAATTAATATATTTTTTAATCCTAAGATAAAAGAAGCCAGGCTTCCATCCTTTGGAATAGATTTGGATGATGCCGGCGAGAAAGACAATTTAGGAAAAGATGCTGGCAGTTGGAATGTCGGTAGCTATTGCGGAAGAATGCTGAATACGATAAGAGGTTATTACGACAAAGATTTCTTATTGAAAAACAAAGGATTCGCCCGGGGCATCGGGAAAGTTGATCTTAGCGATCCAAAATATAACTGGTTAGATTTCTTTGCCTCAGATCAAACAAAAATGGACTTATTTACTGCAGGTGCCGAAGCCGCCAAACTTTTTTTATTAAAATTTGATTGGGAAAAATATAAAGAAGAAAGAAATGCGATGAGGGATGATTTTGTACAACAAACCAAATAATTAAAAATTTTACTTTTATGGATTTTATTCTAACATACTTATGGCAATTGCTGCTCATTTTTTTTATAATAGCCTCGGCATCTATGTATATCATGCATAAGCAATCCACGAAATTCTATTATCTGCGTGGCAGCGTTGTACTCCACTTCAGTATTTTTGATTTAGAATTTCCCGGAGAAAATGAGACAATTAAAAATATATTGAAAGGCATTGATGCATTATCAATAAAACCTGGTTGTGATAATTGTAAAGAAAAATCGAAAAAAAGTAAAACAGCTCTTAAAAATAACTTATTAAGCGATTTTATTTTTATGGCAGGTGTATATCCATTTATAACAGTATTATGTATAGCTACAGCATACAAAATGTCACATTATGGCAGGTATATTTTTTTAGGATTTGCAGTGCTACAATTGATTGCATGGCTCTTTGATATTTTAGAGAACCTGTATCTGCTTAGAAAAATGAAAAATCCCGAAGCACTTAGTCAATTACATCGCTTTTATAAAAATATGGTAATAGCCAAATGGGTATTTTCTGTAACAGGTTTTATTTGTTCAATATTTGGGTTGCTGTATTTTTGGCTACGTGGCGACTACGGACCTGCATTTGAATATTTTGTATTAACCGCCTATTTTATTTTTTTATTGGTTTTTGTAATACAAATTGGGCTCGGATTTACAAAGAACAAAAGCAAATTACAAGCAAATGTGTGATCCGCTTTTACGTCGTTCATTTATTCCCATTCGCTTTATAAACAAAATAAAAATTGCCTATTTTGACTGAGTCTGCAATATTTTTAAATAATAACTATCTCGATAACTATTTTGTGTATAAAGCAATTCGTGCTAATTCAGTTTTTTTAACTTTAAAAAAAACAACCAAATGGGAAAGGCTACAGAATCACCTTGCGTTCAGCGAACGGGAGTTAAGACCCTATACCTACTGATTTTAGACCAGTATTCTAAAGAAAAAATCAAACTAAAATTATTTCAGAAAATTGTCGGGTACTTAGAAAGACAAATAGAAACATGACTTTAAATCAAATTGAAATCCCATCAGAAGGATTTACTTTAGAAAAAAAGACTACTCGTACACTTAATATTTCAAAAGGCTTTTTAGGCCGTATTATTTAGACTAAGAATAGAACTATTCTTGCGGATGGTTCAATAAATAATCCTGTCTTTCTATTTATAAATCGAAATCAGGTTGGTGATAGTGAATTAAGATTTTATAATATTAAAGAAACTGCTGCCATACTTGGTAAATCGGAATGGCCATTAAGTAGCCTTAAACAATATTTAGGAAAAATTCAATAAATATAAAAGGGTGTATTTTTATAGACAGAGTGGGTAAATAATTTTGAATCAAATATTGTTTTGTGAAAGCAAAAAAGCCCTAAGGGGTTATCATAATAAATTAGGTAAAATTTAAATGAAAAAGATAGCACTTTTTTTAGTAAAGTACGTTATTGTTTCTTGTTTGGAAAAATAAATAGCACAACTGATACCATTGAATTTAAACATTGGAATGAGCAGGTGTGGGAGCAATGGGCTGTGAAAATTGATGAAGCATCTGTTGAAATTTTAAGTACTGGGAAAAGAAACATGACCAATTCTTATGATTTCAGGGCGGTAGCTGATAATTTATCCATTAATGTAATATTCCATAAAAGCACAACAATGTTCCCTTTGAACGTGGATGGAACAATGTTTGATCCAAGTTCTGGAAAGTGCAATCTTTCCCAGGCATTTTACTTTGAAAATATGGGAGAGAATAATTATAGGCTACATATACCACATAATACCTGCACTCCATCTGAGGTGCAAATTAATGGCTCCATTTATTTTGAAGGAAAAAAAACAGGTCAAATAGAGTGCCTTGTGATCCCACTGAAATATTTGAATAGCAATCATATTTTCCTAGCTTTTTGCACCAGCATTTGTTTTTCATCTCATCATCGTTGTGTCACTCACTTGTACGGCTTAACATTATTCAGCCGATAGTAGAAAAAGCCTCCTCCCAATTAATAAATCCATCTACAATAAAATTCCACGAGTAAGCATCCACAAAAAATTACAACACAAATCCCATCAAAAAAACTCCTAACAAACTTCAATTTTAAAAAAATAAAATAACCTGCAAGTTAGCAGCGGCACATCCTGCAAAGCCTTCGGCAAAGAAAAATCATAACCTTTCGCTGCGCAGCATAAACGCAGCCGTATAGCTATTAACTACAGTGACACAACTGGCATTTATCCTCGCTGTGATGTACACAAGTCCTATCCATTTATATGCTTCGTTCAAACGCCGCTGCTCCCATTTGCAGGTATTTTATTTTTTTCATTAAAATGTATGTTATGTTATCAGCACAGTTTTCTTTCGGCATTGGTTTAAACAATATTCCTTTGTCGCATTTCCCGGGCCGTCGTAGGCGCTCATGGGTATCATTTATCACTAATGGTTGTCACAATGGCCAAGTAGTTTATGTCGTGTATCGGTGTCCGGTAGTGGGCGGCATGGCTCACGTAGCATCAGCCTGGCAGCATCGGGTAGTACCGGTGTAGCATTATTGCAAGTGGTCGGTACTTTGCCGGCCACTTGCAATACTTTCAAAAATTACGTAATTTTAATTGACGACATTTAAACAAAATCATGTTTCAAAATCCGGAATATCATCTGGGCGAATAATAGATTCTTCATTTTTCAGTCGAGCTTTTAATTCTTCCAATCGGCCCTGGTGGCAGGTAAATATTGAATTGTAGACAGTAGCATTTTCTACATTTCTAGCAAAGACTACAGGCTTATCTTTTAGTGATTCCAAATATAACTCAAGTTTGTAAACTGCGCCAGGTGTAATCTGAAAACCCATTTTTGCTATTTGTTCTAATACAGACTCATCTAACTTTGGAATATTATTATAGCTGCTAGCAATTTGCACATTAGTATTAATCGGCACTGTTGATTCATTAAGTACGTTATCAATTACTTCAACAGGAACTTTTGAAATAAGTTTAAGCTTTTCGATACATTCTTTAAAAGTTTCGAAATGATGATAACGCCAATCATCAGCATTTGAATTTTTAATTGTGCCTCCCCCAATGATGGTATAGAGTCTCCAAAGTATTTTTGAACGCCTTCCAATATATCCAACATTTCCTTTGAGATCATACGTCAATAAATAAAAGGTTTCTTCCTCAATAATATTTTCCCTTTTCTTTAAGCCGCCTTTTAGTACGTATAATTTTTCCATTTGCAATGATCTTTTTTAGTATCAAATTATCACAAACAACTTCCGATGCGAAATTTATCACTTTTAGCATTTATAAAGGTTGCAAAGAAATTAAATTCCAAGGAATTTATTCCCATACTAGAAATGAATGTTCAAAGAAATATCGAAAAGTTAAGTAAATAATTTTCGTTTAATATAGGCAAATACTTATGATTTCATTTTTATTGCTACAAAAAATCTTTTGTCACAAATTTATAGTTAATATTTATCTTTTCACCTGGCGCTAATGTAAAAGAAGGTTTTTTTATTTTTTCTATGTCATTATTTACTGATACTCCATAATCTGTTTTTTCAAACAGATTTTTCATGATCAGCCATACCTTATTTTCAATATAATCAAAATCTAATTTTGTATACATAATTTTAAATCCTGTAAAAACAATTTTTTGAACAGGAAAAGAATCAGTATTCATAAAAGATTTTAAGATTGTTCCTTCATCTAGCATAATTGTTTCTTTAGTGTAAGAAAATAATTTTGCAGTTAATGCTTTTTCATTCAAAAATTTAATCGCCAAATCAGAGAGTCTTTTAGTATTTCCATTTACTAATTCTAAATAATAATTCGCGTAAGATTTTCCATTGAAATCGCCATGATATTTTTCATTGTTTTCTTTAATTAAAACTAATTCAACTCTTTCTAATTTAGCTTGCGATACCTCCATGTTTATATATAGCTTAGAAGTGTTTATCATGTTATGTTCATCCAACTCCACCAGTGAAACAGAGGAATGTTCTGCAAATTTTATAGCATCCTCTGTAAACCCTTTTTTTGAAACTACAACACCCTTGTTAAATTTGCAATCGAATATAATATTATTAAGCTTCATAACTACATCTTTATTTACTTTTACGTCCCAATATTTACATTCGATTGCAGTAAAATAAGTATGTACTCCATCAGTATGAGAAGTTAAAACATCGATTTGATGTTCTACTCCAGATCCTCCCAATTTTTTACAGCTACTTCCAAAACATACTATTGAGACACCAAACTTTTTTCCTAAAATCTTGTAAATATTTTTTACAACCTCTTCATATGCCTGCCATTTCATAGATATTTTTTATAATTATAAAATTACTTTCCTTATTGCTTCAAGTACTTTATTAATGTCTTAGAATAATCTCATTGCAATAATATTTATTCAACATTTCTAAAAATCAGAATTAAGTTGTTCAACTGTCAAGATTTTCGTTGACAAAATATCAGTTTCGACAGAATTATTTGTGAGATTGTTTATACTTCTAAGTGATTTAATAAGTTTAGGTACATCCCTTTCTGATCTGACAATTAAATATTTTATATCGGTTCCACTAAACGATAGATTGATATTTGGAATAAATTTTTTCTCTTTTTTTGTACCTCGATATTCTCTATACTCATCCAATTTTAAAGATTTCTTAAGCCGTTCATCTTTTATAGTTGGGATATATCGCCACTCCCGCTCGTCATAAAATCTATAATTTTTAAAAGTTATATTTCCACGTTTAAGTGGGCCTCTGTAATTCTTAATATATCTAAAAAGGTTATAACTATTTTGACTTGCCTCAATAAAAGGATCTGTAAGCTGCTTAAAGGTTTGTGAATTCGTGCTAATTTCCTTAACTGCGTCGTTTAATGCTGAAAGTGCTTGTTGTTTTGTATCATGATTAAAATTTTTTATAAGAGTTTGCACTTCCTGCAATGCAGCAATAACTGTCTTTTTAACTTGTAAAGTATTTTTTTGAGCAATAATTGACATAGCACTTGCGGCTTTACTCATATTATCTATCGAGCTTTGAATATCTTTAGCAAGCAGGGAATCTTTTTCGATATAAACAACTGGATTGAGATTATTTTTAATACCCCATTCTTTATTCATACCTATTGCAAACGAACCGTATTTTTTTATTTGATCTTTCGCTAGTGATAATGGAATGTCGCAAAATGAAACCATAGGGTAATAAGAATCATGCGTTTCATAATCCAGCTCATATTTTTCGTGACAATAGGTTAATTGAAATTTTTCAGATAAAATCCCTTTAAGTTTCGCTAATGAAGTAGTAAAATGAAATAGAGAGTCCGAAGTTACTTTCATAATTTTTTATTTTTCTTGAATTTCAATATACATCCTAGCCAATCAATTCATTATTTAAAAACTAGTATCAATAGTTAGAAATATTCGTGTATTAAAAATTTCAATTTACAAATCTTATTTCCACTGATAAATAATGCCATTATATGTTCCAGGTTCTACGTTTTTCCAATGCATAGAAACAGATTTTTGTCTTATTGCAGTTTCACGATTAGGAGAGTTGCTTTGACCAATAAATGCTTCCTCAAATTCCGGTTCTTTCCCGTCCCTAACACTAAAAGCAGATCTATCTCCGTAAGGTAATATAATAATTTGTGGTGATTCGAGAACAATAGTCAGGTTCTCGATATAATCAAGTTCATTAAGATATGCATAATAATCATTAGATCCCGTAAGTGTAATTGAACCCTTTGGAGTTATTCTTTTATCTGCTAAAGGAATGGGATAAGAGTATGTAGCTCCTGTTACCACAGTCAATACATCTCCCTTTTTCCCTTCAACGGATAGCGAATACTTACTGCCATTGTCATTAATAAAAATTTCTTTCTCAGTTCCATACCAGTGCTCTGGAGATGGTTTGGTCTCGCTACTGTAATATTCCTCTTCAAAAGCTTTTTCATCTTTTTTTGAGATGTCTTTTAATAATTTTAAAACATATACTATGCGAACGTAAGTATGCCTTTGTGTTTTTCCAATATATAACGAATCATCATAGTTAACAATTGCTGTTGCTGATTGAACTATATATGGATTTGTTGCTTTTTTCTCAGCAATCTTTTCAAATTCACTAGTTGAAATCGGATGATCATACATAGTGTAAAGAATGTCTCCAATGATTACAAGAATTAAAATAGAGACGCTGACAATGATTAATCTAATAACAGTTTTCTTAACTCTCTTTGTTGCAATATTTTGTATTTCACCATCCGGCAATTCTTCCTGATCTTCCTTCTTCGATTTAATAATCTCAGGGTAAAGAGTAATTACTGCTGTAACAATGGTTGTAAAAGCGCTTATAATAGCTACCCAAATTGTTTCTGACATTCTTATAGTTTTAATATGGGATTAAATATAAAATAAAAATTTAGTAGCAGCAATGAATCTAATAATAAAAGCAAGTCTTACAACAATTTGAAAATATCCATAGGTTGAAAATAATGAAAGGCGAAAACAGTGTGCAGCAAAAGGATGGGCTTTACTTTTTAAAGTAGACACCGAATAATAGAAAAATCCAAGCAGTACATAGCATTTTTGTCTTTTAAGAAAAACGTCGAAAGCTGGCAACCTCGATACGATAGCTGCTAGCAAATTTGATTTTAATAAAAAGTGTAAGGAACTAGAAACGGTACATGTTCGTTTTCGTTTCTTAAGAAAAAACATAGATAGCTAGAAACATCGCTGCGGGAAAAAGGTCTCTCTCCAGGTGGGTTCGGCAAGTACCACGCCAGCCCAGCCCGGTATTGCCATTTTTTATTTATAAAAAATTT
>JBDTLP010000073.1:0-25391 GCA_039934735.1 Ferruginibacter sp.
ACAAAATTAGAGGATCAATTTAGATCATGCAAGATGTAGTTGGACGGAGGGATACCAAATAGCCTAATAAAAATAATCTCCGTTAAAGTTTTCTTTAACGGAGATTTTTTATGGGGGAGTTGTCTGTTATTGTTTGTTGACCACGCCGGTGCAATTTGAAGATTTGCTATAGGAGGATTAGTAGCATTTACTATTTATGATCCTGTTTAATTTTGAGTGTTTCATTATTTTGAGAATAGTATTTTCCATTTTTTTATCATTGGCATATTATTTCACTTCCCCTTAAATTTTCATAGTCTTCATTTTTTTTCTACCGCATTGGTGAACCATTTTCCGGAAGTTCACAGCTGCTGCTTATGGCAGTAGATGGGGTATTGGTCGTGCCGTTATCTATTTTTTATCTTTTAGTTTTAATCGAATAGTATAGATTCCGTTTCATGTTGACCCATCATTCTGGGATTTTGAATCTTGCGCCTTTTTTGTTTTTGTAATGGATAGAGATTTTCAAGTCGTATAAAAATAACCTGGCGTTTCATTTCTCCAATGAGTAAATATTCTTGTGTATATTGTAAAAGATTATATTTTATCACTCGTTTATTTTAAAGCATGTTTAAATTACTCGTTATAATTAGCATATTAATGCTTCCTTGTGAACTTAATGCCCAGGCATCGAATGAATATTTAGGAAAATGGAAAGTTGTCGCAGTTAATAATGGAGTGTATTATAATTACAAAACAGATTCTTCGTATGTGACAAAAAATTTTCTCAATACATTGGTTGGTAAACCAGATAGTGTAGAAACAATAGCAATGTTCAGATCTTTTGCAAGCCAGTATGCAGACTATTTTTTTACATTCGGAAGTGATGGAAAATACGAGGAATTAAAAAACGGAGCGGCCAGGGTTTTTGGAACATTCAAGGTTAATTCATCGAATCAAAATATTGATGTAATGTATGGTAATGCCGGCAAGCAACACCCTGGTAATTTTAAATTTAAATTTGAAAAGGGAAATCTTATACTTTTTATTCATAACGCTTTGATGGAAGACGATCTGGAATTGACCCTGGAGCGGCCATAACAGTTGTAAATGACTAAAATTTCATACGGACTGGATAAAATATTTATTATAGAACTGATAAAATTATGTGAGCAGAAGTTAATTGCATTCGTAGATTGCAAACAAAAACCCGGGCCGGATTTTGTATTACCAACCTTTTCAATGTGAAATGAGTTTAATGCTAACCTTTTTCAAAATAATCATGGGCAGTTCCGTCTCTTGAATGTTTTTGCAGATCCTTAATAATTGAATCAGCACGCTTACCATGGTAATTTATCTTTTGCAGATTACTGATCAGGATCTTAGCAGCTTCTTCCCGTTCATCTTTATTATCAAGGGTCATGATCTCCTGTACAAGTTCCTCGGAGAGATCAGAAAAATTATTTACAAAATTAAGTGGGTTTTGAATTTCATGTGCAAGCCTGGATGCAATGGATCCGAAGGCAGCCATTTTCTCACTTTTTACCAATTGATGCTGCGTGGCTGTAAGTTCTTCAAGTGTATGAGATAATTCATTATTTAAATTTTTCTGTTTCCTGTAATACCTGAAAACAAGAAGTGTTGATAATAACAATACTGCGATCCCGGCAAGGCTGGTATAACTATATACTTTTTGCTTTTGCAATTTAAAGGCCGCGGCTCTTTTTATTTCTGAGTTGCTGAGACTATCGGCAAGTTGCTTTTTGTCAAATTCAAATTGCATATCCTTCCGTGTAATATCTTTTTGCTTTGCAATGCTAAGGCTGCTATCCCTAATCGTTATATATTGCTTGTATGCGTCAAGTGCTTTATCATTTCTTTGTTGCTTTTCATAAGTCTCGCTGATCGCTTTGTAAGCTGCGTTTAACTGGTCGAGTGCAGAACTCTTTCTTCCAACTTCTATAGCACGCAGGCCATATTCCACAGCCTTATTAAGTGCCGCTTCGCTGGTAAGATTCATTTCTTTTAATACAGGCTCAGGCGCATTTTTGTAAACGCCTGCTATTCCTAAAAGATCGTCTATAGTTTGGCGTGCAGAACCTGTTTCCATGTCTGTTTCCAGTGCTTTTTTATAATAAAAAAGTGCATTGGTATAATCGTGCTGGCAATCATATATGTATCCTATAACACCATAAGTTGTGCCTTTACCAAATTTGAAATTGGCATATTGAGAAATGCCAAGAGACCTATCGCAATATTCCATCGCAAGCTTATAATTTCCAGAGTCGGCGTAGATAAGGCCTAAATTGTAAAGGATTGCATTCTGTTCAGTGATATCTCCGTATGCAGCATAAACGGTTATCGCTTTCTCATAATTTAGAATCGCTTTTTTTGTGTCGAAGTAATAAAAAACGTTTCCCATTTCTACCATGGTTCTTGCCAGCATCCATTTATTGTTTGTGGATTCAGCGATTTTATAAGCCTGCTGATAATATTCCAAAGCCTTTGTGTAATCTGAAATCACCCAATAAATACCTCCCATACCAAGGAATGAAAATCCTTCAAGTTCCCGATTTTTTAATCTAATACTTATACCTCTTGCTTGTTCGAAGCACTCCATGGCTTTTTCATGCTCAGAAAGATGGATATACATTTCTCCCTGGATCCGTTTGCTTTGGCCGAACACTAATGAATCTGTTTCGCCAACGTTAATGTCGAGGCTAGCGAGCAAACTGATTTTGGCGGAGTCATCTTTCGCTATTGTGAGATAGTTCAAAGCAAGATTATTAAGAGCAACGGCAATACCCTTATTCCATTTCAATTGTTTTGCCAGTACGCAGGATTGCTTTCCATATTTTATTCCCTCATTATTATTAATAGTGCGGTACAGATAGGTGAGTTCATTCAATAAATTTACTTTAGCTGTATCTTCTTTCGATGAGGGTAGTACGAGTAGTAAGGAATCAACAAGTGCCTGTCCCTGTTTTTGAGCAATTATGTAGCTTGTTTGCAGTAGAAAAAAAACAATAAATGTGATCAGGAATTTTTGAAACATAAAACAGGATTAATTAAGATTGATAAACCCGGATCTTTCCAGGTTTATCAATCTTATTTATCATCTAAAATAAATTATAAATGTTGAAGCATTATTTATTGAATGCAGCTTTAAGCTTACTTAGATTCTCTTTTATTTCATTACCGTTTTTTCCACTGCGCAATACCCTGTTTAGTTCAAGAAGCAACTCATGTGAATTTCTTTTTCCAGGAATAGTTGCAGGACGGTAAGTAGTGTTGCCGCCATTATCTTGCGGTCCACCACAGTTTTCATAATCAAAAAGAAAGCTGTTGGATTCTTCGTTTATATAATCATAAGTAAATAACGCAGAGAGCGTATGATGATTGCCAAAATTTAAAACCGTTTGTGCAGGATCATCTGCATACAGTACAGTTGCAATGCCATCGGCATATTCAGTAGCTTTTTCACTGGTTTCCCACCAGCTGCTAAACGTAAGTTCCATATAAGGAAATCCAAGCGGAACACCAGGGATGGCTTTAAACGGATTTTTATTCGGCTGATTGTAAGTATAATTATACAGCACTGACAATTCATTGTCAATATATGTTTTGATCACCGGCGTATTGCCATTAAGATCATTAAAGAACAACACTTTTACACCAAGCGTATTTTCTCTTTTAGTAACCTGGCCAAGCCAGTTGTAACTGTCATTTACTGTCATGTACACTTCATCGTTAGCATCGTACCATATTTCCTTTGTTAAGTTTCTACCCGTATAAAAAAAACGGATCGTGTTTTGAAGTTCACCTTCGTATGTATAAACGGCTTTTTTCATTCTGCCTAAAAAGTCATATTGAATGTTATAAACTTCTTCAGTATTGTCGCTATAATGGGTTACCCACTGATCGGCAAGTCCACGGTTGTTATAATGAAGCCCTACATAAGCATCGGGAGAGTACCAAATTCTTGTGAGGCGGCAACTGTTGTTTCCGAAGAAACTGTCACTAGCCGTATCTTGCCCGGAAGGAACGATCGTTTCTGTTTCTTTTTTACAGCTTGTTAACAACATGGCAAACAATAGCATAGGTGCTACGCTATTAAGTAGTGTTTTTTTCATGATTTTAATTGATAGGTGATTAAATACTGGTACTTATATTAAAAGATCTAAATATAATCTATTGTACTGATTAAAACTAATAATAATATAAAAAAATCGTGGGGCGAAGCTTTTTTATTGTTGATTTGATTCTCCATACGGGCTCCTAACGGCGAGCCCTACAAGATTGAAGCAGGTTGTAAACTCCGAAAAACCTTCACTGTTTTTTATGGTAAATCCTCCAATTATAGTTATATTTAAGAATATGAAACCTTATAACATGAAAACTATATTTACAACATCGCTGTTTATTTTATTTTCTATTGTTTCAAACGGGCAAACAAATGTCGGCGGCGGCATATATGCGAATACAGTTTGGACTTTATCCAACAGCCCTTATATAGTAACCAATCAACTGGTATTATTCCCCGGATATACATTAACGATCGAACCAGGTGTGACTATAAAATTTGCTGACGGTATCGGGTTTGAATGCCGGGGTATATTAATAGCAAGAGGAACAGCCAGTGATTCTATTACATTCACATCCAATTCTACCAATGCTGGTATTGGATCATGGAGTGGTATAGTTGCATCGGCACTTAACACGCCAACGCCAACAGACCAGGTTCGCATGGAATATTGCAAAGGAATGTATGCAACTAATTTTATTGACCTTGACCTTGCTTATGCGGGCCCATATACTTTTGATCATTGTTATTTTTATAAAAATGAAAAAGTGAATTATGATGGAGGTGTGTCAGGTGTCTATTTTAATTATTGCATATTTGAATCAAATAACTCTGCATTGAACTATTTGCAATTTGGTGGGAGGGTTACACACAGCACATTCTTTAACAACGTGAATGGGGTAGATGGATTTGAACATGTTGACTCCTGTATCTTTCATAATAACAGTGGTGTTGCATTATCGCCCTATGGCTCTGCGAATGGCAACGATGTTTATGATAATAATATTGGCGTGAGATGTTATTTCAATTCAGTAAACGATACATTCATAAATAACCAGGTTCATAATAACGTGGTTGGAGTAGATATCCTTACCTATTTCAATGGGTTTATTAATTTTGAAAATAATTTTCTCTGCAACAATAGCCAGTACAATATAAAAAATTCAGGCACCAATGATGTTGATCTTTCACGCAATTGTTGGTGCACGAATGATTCTTTACAAATACGGTCTAAAATTTATGATGGTTATGTTGATCCTGCGTTTGGTTTGGTAACGTTTACTCCAATAATAAGTAATTGCAATATACCTATTGGCCCTACAGGTCCTACTGATCCAACTCCCCCTGTAACAACCGCACCAGACTCCGTGATATTTGACAGGCAAATTACCGTTTACCCGAATCCGGTAGTAAACGGAGTTATCAATATCGTCTTAAATAAAACGATCATCCAGGGATCAGTTAATATTTTTGATATCAGGGGATACCAGGTTTATTCATCTTCTTTCGTCGGCTCACGTAAAACAATTTACCAAAAACTGCCGGCAGGTGTTTATATTGTAAAGGTGAACGATGGAAAAGATTTTTGGGTAGAAAAATTTGTAAGCTTTTGAGTAGAGAGTTCTATGTGTTTGTTAGGAATGATGCCCACTCAACTTTTGTGAGACGCTGATAACTCTAAGCTCACTTAAAATCATCTGCCCATTTAAAAATATTCGGATCATAGGATGAATAGATGATCGTTGTACTGTCACCAGGCTGATAATATTCTGCAGGCAACTCTTTATCATAGATTGAATCTGGCGTTACAATGCGAAATGAAACATATTCGTGGCCCTTATATCCTGTGTGTTTATCTTCGATCAGTACTCTTTGCATCACCCCGAATTTTTTATATTGGTCTGCTGTGTATTTTTTGGTAAAAAGAAAATAGGGGAGAACAACAGCAATTGTTACACAAACGAAAAGGATAAAAAAAGTTAAATTATAAAAATTTCTTGCAGGCTCGCTAAATCTACGAATGAAATTTGTGTATTTTTCAAAGATTACCTGCACGATGAAAAGCATACAAAAAAATCCATAAACTATCATTGCAAAACCAATGATCCCGAATAAAGTAATTATATTTCCAGTATTCCTGGTAGTAGAGGCCCAGTAACCAATATATTCTCCTGCACTCACAAAAAACAGGAAAGAGATTATGTAATAAATCTTTTTGAAATTCATTGGTAGAAGTGTGCAGTGTTTTGAGTTGATTTATGTTGATTGTAGTTGTTCATTTTTCCTTTCACTATCCTTGTTCGATATTCTTTTTTTTCGAAAGACAGCGGCGAAGATTTATGAGAGCTGAATTTAGAACAGACCTAACAGGTTTTAAAAACCTGTTAAGTCTATAAGCAGCCCTGGTAGAATATCGAACAAGGAACAAGGAATATTGAATAATGAACGGAAATGAAAAACCAGTAATCGAATGAAAAACACTATCAATGTAAACACACTCATAACTCAAAACTCAAAACTCATTTACTTGTAAATGACCGTTCCCACCTGCTTCGTTATCTCAATTTCCATCTCTTTCAAATGTTGGTGCGTTTGCATGAAGATCAGTTGTTGTTCGGGGTCTGTTGCTTTTTCAAGATCCTGCTGGTTCTCAACAATGAGCCTTTTTAATTTTCTTAGTTTAAGATAATTGAGTGTGGAAAAAACTTCTTCTTTAAAAAGATCCTCACGGTTAGGGATATGCCCTTCATAATGATTTTTCCAATTGGGGCTGATCTCGGTATTTGTTTCCATCAGGTTGATAATTACAGCATTCATTTGCTGATCTTCACTATAGAGAAAAGTTTTTATAGTTGGCTCCAAACCTTCTTCATACCATTTTTTATACGTTTCGATAATGGTAACCAGCATTTTGTTGTCAAGCATTTTGTCAAGTTCATTATCTTCTATCTGCGAAAAAAGCCAGGACGCAACTTTATGTTCTTCGTTCCAGTCTTTCAAACCAAATTCGATCAGGCTTCTTACCAATGCCTGTTCATGTACCTCATCTTTATTAAAAAGATTAAAAGCTTCATCAGGTTCTGCAGGCGGCATTTGGCCTGTAGTAATTTCACCTGCATCTGTTACATGTGGTGCCGTATCTTTCGCAATTTTATTCCTGATGATATTATTTACAAGCGCATTGAGCCCTGTTTCTTCAATGCGTAAAATTTCAGAAACCTGTTTGATATAATCCTGCCTGCGTGTAAACTCTGCCGTTTTGTTTATTTTAGAAATCGTTTCAGCAACCTGGTTTACGATGGCAGCTTTTTTATTACTATCACTACCAGCATCTTTCAATGCAATTTCAAGTTGAAATAAAATGAAATCTTTTTTCTCAGCATTGATGAATTGAACAAATGCTTCGGCACCAATTTTATTTACATAACTATCAGGATCTTCTTTATCAGGAATTAATACAAGCCTTACATTCAAACTTTCTTCAAGCGCAAGATCAAGCCCACGCAACGCAGCTTTAATTCCAGCACTATCACCATCATAAATGATCGTAAGGTTGTTTGTATATTTTTTGATCAATCTTAACTGATCGGTCGTTAAAGATGTACCACCACTGGCTACCACATTTTCTATTCCTGCCTGGTGAAGGCTCACCACATCAGTATATCCTTCAACCAATAAACATTCATCAGCTTTATCAATGGCTGTTCTTGCGAAATAGGAGCCATATAAAATTTTACTTTTTACATAAATTTCATTCTCGGGCGTGTTGATGTATTTTGGTGCTTTGTCATTCGACTTAATGATCCTTGCACCAAAGCCAAGTATTTTTCCACTTTGATTGTGAATAGGGAAGATGATCCTGCCACGATAATTATCAGACAATCGTTCATCTCTTTCTACAACAAGTCCTGACTTTAAAAGAAATTCTTTATTGTATTGTGCGGCGATTGCAGCTTTTGCAAAATCATCTCTTGAAGATGGATTATAACCAAGCTGGAATTTTTTAATGATCTCTTCCCTGAATCCACGTTGTTTCAGGTAACTCAATGCTACATCTCTTCCTTCTTCATTATTAAAAAGTGTATTGGAAAAAAAATCCTTTCCAAAATTATTGATGATGTATAAACTATCGGCAGCCTGTTGCTGTATTTTAAATTCGGGGCTGGTTTCGGTTTCTTCAAGCTGGATATTGTATTTATTGGCGAGCCAGCGCAATGCTTCTACATAACTTAACTTTTCCTGTTCCATCAAAAATCCAATGCTGTTGCCACTTTTGCCACAACCAAAACATTTGTAAATCTCTTTTACCGGCGATACCGTAAATGAAGGACTTTTTTCATTGTGAAAAGGGCAAAGGCCAAGATAGTTGGTGCCCCTTTTTTTAAGTTTTACATAGGAGCCAACGATCTCTATAATATCGATGCGGCTTTGTATTTGTTGTATGGATTGTTGGCTGATCAAGCTGTAAATATATTCTTAAATAATAGCCTGCAAAACTAATCTAAAGAACACTTTTTAAGTTCTTTATTTTTTATTTAAAAAAGAACCAATTGTTAAATGCTTGAGCCCTTTCTCTTTTAGAAGAAGGGGTTGGGGATGAAGCGCCTTTGTGAAAAACCGGGTTAAAATTGAATTTTAGTCTGAAGAATCTAATATCTTTACCGCCTTAAAATTAATATAATATGAAAAAAATTTGTTTTTTGATTTTGTTGGGATTTAGTGGTTTGGTAATGAATGCTCAAGACCTTGATGAGATCAAGGAAATGTATAACAAAACACAGCTTAAAGAGGCTAAAGCGGGTATCGATAAATATTTAGCTGTGGCTAAAAACGCAAATAATGGTGAAGCCTGGTATTACAAAGGCAGGATTTATAACGCAGTATCAGCAGATAAAGCAACAGCAGAATCGGATATTTATAATCTGAAGAACGATGCTTTTGAAGCTTTCAAAAAAAACCAGGTACTTGATTCAAAAGACCTGTGGTTGAAATTAGAACAATACGGCTCTTACTTGGATTTGTATGCTGGCTTTTATGATTTTGGTGCGAAACTGTTTAATGCAAAAAATTATGATGGAGCCTATATGTCTTTTAAAAAGGCATTAGATGTAGAGAATTATACACTCGATAAAAAGTACACTTTTGACCAGGTTACCCTTCATACCCTGGATACTGCTCTTGTTCTGAACACTGCTGTGGCGGCTTCCAATGCCAGGAAAATAGAAGAGGGTGTAGTTTACTATAAAAAATTAGCAGATGCTAACGTATCTGGTAAAGACTATGAAGGCGTGTATGAATACCTGGTTGACTACTATAGCAAAAAAGATGATAATGCCTCTTTGAAGCCAATCCTGGAAAAAGCAAAAAAACTTTACCCAGAGAATTCTTTCTGGACAAATGTTGAATTAAAAACTCTTTCTGATAAAAAAGACACGGTTGCTTTATATGCAAAGTATGATGAAATGCTGGTAAAAGATCCCAACAACTATGATCTTGCCTACGGCTATGCGGCAGAGTTATACAACAGCAATATTAAAAAAGATCCAAAGGTGCCAGCTGTTATCGCACAGAATGAAAAATTAAAATCTGTTTTGAAAATAGCTATAAAAGCAGATAAAGGAATAGATGCTACTGTATTAATGGCGAATGTATTGTTTAATTCATTTGCAGATATTACCAATGAATCTATCCTCATCAAAGGAAATAAACCTGAAGATATAAAAAAGAAAGCCGACCTGAAGGCCCAGGCAAATGCAAAAGTGGATGAAGCAATTCCTTATGCAGACAATGCCGTAAAATATTTTGAAGCGCAGCCTAAAATGAGTACTATACAAAAAGCCAATTATAAGATCATGCTCGATCACTTAAGTGAAATGTATAACGCAAAAGGTAATAAACCGAAAGTAGCGGAGTATGAGGCGAAGAATAAAGCGGCAGACAAGTTGTAATTTGGAAATGAGTCAATTTGGAAATTTGGAAATTGAAAACCCCGAAAAGACAACTAAATATATTTTTTGAAAATAAAAAAGCTGCAATTTTAATTGCAGCTTTTTATTTAATGATGTTGAAATTTATCAGAGCGTACAAAAATAAAAGACCATCTCATTTCCAAATCTCCAAATTGACTCATTTCCAAATTAATTAAGGTCTTGGCATCCCAAAACCACCACCTCTTCCCCCAAACATATTCTGCATTTCCCTCATAGGCTTTATCTCTATATCTTTTGGGATATCAAATTCCTTGTCTGCTATTTCTTTTGTCAGGTCAATTTTGGTTACTTCAACTTCCATTCTGCGGTTGCGGCGCATGTTCATTTCATAGCGCATCACGAAGCCATCAATTTTATCAAGGCCATTCACAGAAGCCATATTACCAAAACCACTTAATCCACCTGTGGAGTTGATGTTTTTTAATCTTATTTCAGGGCTGTACCAAACCGCAACGGTATCTTTTAAACCAAGTATGCGAGTTGAAATAACATAGACTTTTTTGCATTGGTAGCCAGCAATCTTTTTAGATTCGCTGGCATCTACGATTTCAACAACGGGTTCGGTATGAGGTTGTGCAGGAGCTGCTGTTGCCGAAGTATCATTTTTTCTCCTGTTTTGCATCATGCTATCCGCTTTTTTCTTTAGTTCTGTTTGTTCGGAATCAGTAACATAAAAGCCAAATTGGTTGCCCATTACCTGCATCAGGGTAGTAGTAAGTTTTGTTGCATTGTTTCTGTAAATGGTTGATTTGATCACATCTGATTTCAACAATGTTTTTACCATATCATCTTTCAGCCAGGTAGTGGATTTCATTTCTCCATCCATAGCGTTGGCAAAATTCATCCTGCCGCCACCCGCACCTAGATTATTTTGTTCCTCTTCTTCAGGTGCAATAACATTTGTGGTTGTGCTAACAATGGCCTGCGTAATTAATTTTTGTTGAGAAATGGCAGAAGTGGTTGTTATTAGCAATATCGAAAATAAGGGGAAGTATCGTTTCATTGTTTCATTTTTTGATGTCAGATTTCAGCTATCAGATTTCAGAAATCAGCTGAAAGAATATTTTTTATAAAGATCATTTTAATGATATCGGTTTAATCTGACATCTGATTGCTGACATCCGATTTCCTTCTTAAGATCCACGTTTTAATTGAATCTCACAGCTAATATTTACAATTTCTCCAACCAAAATACCACCTGTTTCCAAAGCTGCATTCCAGTTAAGTCCCCAGTCTTTCCGGTTCACTTTGCCATTGATCGTAAATCCTGCTTTTTCATTTCCCCATGGATCTTTTACAATGCCACCAAATTCTACATCCAGTTTTATTTTTTTTGCAATTCCCTTTATTGTGAGTTCTCCCCATAATTCATAACTGCCGTCTTTGTCAACATTTTCAACAGTATTACTAATAAATGATATTTGAGGATGATTCTCAACATCAAAAAAATCGGGGCCCAATAAATGTTTGTCCCTGCCTGCATCATTGGTATCAACAGATGCTACATCTATCCAGCAATCTATTTCTGCTGACATAAAATCATCTCCCGTTGTGTAGATGCTAGCCTCAAATTGTTTGAATTGCCCTTTTATATTGCTGATCATCAGGTGTTTTATTTTAAAACTCATTTCACTGTGAGAAGCATCAATGACCCATTTTTCTTTAATTGCTGTTTCCATGCTATTGTATTTTTAATGTTTAAACAAATTGTTTTAGGCCACTAAGTTAGCAAAGTTGAATCAACAGCAAATTTAAAAACTGTGAAAAAGCTGTGTATAATTTAACTGTTTCCTTGTACAATTCAATTCCTTCTTACACTGGATTCAGCTATATTTACTGATTCAGCAAAGCTTTTATTGGGAATACAAATTACATGGCTGTTTTGTTGAATATGGGGATAACTGATACTTTTCAACAGCCTCCATGTATACATCTTTTATCAATCATTTTCACGTAGGTTTGCCGCCTTATTAAATTTATAGACACGTGCGTTTAAAGAGTTTAGAAATCAAAGGATTTAAAAGTTTTGCCGATAAAACCGTTTTGAATTTCGATGAAGGAATTACTGGCGTAATTGGCCCCAATGGTTGCGGTAAAAGCAATATCATCGATAGCATCCGCTGGGTGATTGGTGAACATAAGATCAGCAACCTTCGTAGTGAGAACCTGGAAAGCCTTGTATTCAATGGTAGTAAAACCAGGAGTGCAAGTGGCCTTGCAGAAGTGAGCCTTACTTTCGAAAATACTAAGAACCTGCTTCCAACAGAGTTTAATACTGTTACGGTTACTCGCAAATATTATAAAAGTGGTGAAAGTGAATATCGCCTCAATGATGTTGCCTGCCGTTTGAAAGATATCCATAATTTATTTATGGATACGGGGGTGAGTACCGACAGTTATGCGATCATTGAACTTGGAATGGTGGATGATATCATTAAAGACAAAGAGAACAGCCGTCGTAAAATGCTGGAACAGGCTGCAGGTATCACTATTTACAAAACAAGAAAGAAAGAAGCGAAATTAAAATTAGATGCTACCGAACAGGATCTTGCACGTATTGAAGATCTTTTGTTTGAAATAAACAATCAATTAAAAAGTCTTGAGAGCCAGGCTAAAAAAGCAGAGAAATATTTCGAGATCAAAAAAGATTATAAAGAAGTAAGCATTGAACTTGCTAAAGCAGCGCTTGAAGGTTTTAATATTACCTACCGTGATCTTAACCAGCAGCAACAGCAGGAAGTAGATAAACGAATTGAACTGGAAACTGAGATCGCTAAAGAAGATGCAGCACTCGAACAGGAAAAATTAGCTTTTATTGAAAAAGAAAAAGCGTTGCAACAAATGCAGCATGCATACAATGAAATGCTTGATAAAGTGCGCAGCAAGGAAAGCGAAAAAAGCCTGAGTGCACAACGCCTGCAACATTTAAAAGAACGCCAGGGAAGTTTGCATGATTTTCTTCAGAAAGCTGCCGGACAATTAAAAGGGCTTGAAGAAAGCATCGGCTTTACAGGTACGCAAATCACTGACGAACAACAAAAGCTTGAACAACTAGAAAATAAATTACAGGATCTGCAACAGGCAGTAGAAGATAAGCGCCGTGTGTTTGATGATAAACGCAGCAGCATTGATTTGCTTCGTAAAGAAAACCAGGCCATTCAACGCAACCAGTTTGATGCAGAAAAGAAGGTAGCCGTTGCCGATACCTCAATCCAGAATTTACAAAGAACCATCGCACAAATACAGGAAGAAAAATCACAACGCCAGGCACAATTGAGCCAGCTTGAAATAGAGAAAAAAGAAAAAGAAGAAGCGCTTGCACAAAAACAAACGGATCTTGAACAGTTGCAACAGCAACATGAATTTACCAAGGAACAAATTCTGCAAACGCAGAACATGATGGAAGGCCTTCGCAATAATCTTGCAGAAGAAAGCCGCAAGCTTGATGCAAAGAAGAATGAACATGATTTGATAAAAAGTCTTGTTGATTCAATGGAAGGTTATCCTGAAAGTGTGAAGTTCCTTCACAAGAATACAGCATGGAATCATACAGCTCCATTATTGTCGGACATCATTTATGTAAAAGAGCAATACCGTGCTGCTGTAGAAAATGTATTGGAACCATACCTGAATTATTACGTGGTAAATGATCTGCAGGAAGGTTTGCAGGCCGTTCATTTACTGGATGACAATAAAAAAGGAAAAGCAAATTTCTTTTTGCTCGATAAATTCAATGGCATGGAAGCAACCCATCAACCTGCGGGAACTTTGCCTGCGCTTGATGTGATTGAAATAGATGGGCAGTATTTAAAACTTGCACAACATTTATTGGGCAATGTTTTTATTGCAGAAGATGAGGAAGCATTGAAGGACAGCAATGGTTCTGTGATCTTAGAAAAAACAGGTAAGTATGTAAAAGGAAAATATTCACTCACAGGTGGAAGCGTTGGTTTATTTGAAGGTAAGAAGATCGGCCGTGCAAAGAACTTAGAAAAACTTGCAAAGGAGATCGCCGCACAAAATAAAATTGTAACTGAATTAAAAGACGAGATACAGAAGCGCCACAATGAAGTGATCACATTCAACAACCAGTTGAAAGAAAATACGATCAAACAAACACAACAGGATATCAACCAGCTTACGAATCTTGTTTTCTCTTTGCAGAACAAGATTGAGAATCTTCATCACCTGGAAACAACAAGCAGCAGCAGGGTAGAAGAACTTCAAATACAATTGGAGAATAATCACGATGCCATTTCAACAACAAGAACTGAATTAGAAAAATTCAATTTCCAGATGGAAGAACTTGCAAACAGGTTGCAGGCAATTGAAATGGATTATACTGCAGCCGAAACGGAATACAATGCAGCTTCCAATGGTTATAACGAAGGCAATCTTCAATTCACAAGACAACAGAGTAAGATGATTTCAATAAAGCAGGAACTTGAATTCAAATCAAATCAATTCAACGATTTGAAAGTACAGGTGGAAGATAGCAGTGTTCAGCAAAAAGATGTATTGGAAAATCTTGAGCAAACAGCGGCTCTTTTACATGAAGTGGAAAGCTTACTGGTAAGCATGCTTCATAATAAAGAATCAGAAGAAAAGAAATTGAATGAGGCTGACCAGGCATATTATAATGTGCGTAACCTGCTTACTGAAAAGGAAAGTGCCTTGCGCCATAAGCAAAAATCAAAAGAAGGCATCGATCATTTATTGAATGAGATAAAAGATAAACTTACTGATCTTAAGCTACAGCTTGCCGGTATGAAAGAAAGGCTAAGCGTAGAATTTAAAGTTGATCTTGATGCAATCATTGATGAACCAAGAACAGGAGATACGCCATTGGAAGAATTGCAGGAAAAGAATGAACGCATGAGAAAGCGTTTGGAAAATATGGGTGAAGTGAATCCTACCGCCATAGAAGCTTATACTGAAATGAAAAAGCGTTACGAATTCATTCTTGAACAAAAGAATGACCTGGTAACGGCGAAGGATAGCCTCATGCTGACGATACAGGAAGTGGAAGCAACGGCCAACCAACAGTTCCTGGATACCTTTAATAAGACAAGAGAAAATTTCCAGAAAGTATTTAAGGCATTGTTTACAGAAGAAGATACTGCAGACATGGTTTTGGTAGATCCGGAAAACCTTGCAGAAACAGGTATTGATATCGTTGCAAAACCAAAAGGAAAACGTCCAAGCAGCATTGGCCAGTTAAGTGGGGGAGAGAAAACGCTTACAGCAACAGCACTATTGTTTGCGATATATTTGATCAAGCCTGCACCTTTCTGTATTTTGGATGAAGTTGATGCACCATTGGATGATGCCAACGTTGGTAAGTTCACCAATATGATCAAACAGTTCAGTGAGAATTCACAGTTCATCATTGTAACGCACAATAAACAAACGATGAGTGCGGTAGATGTGATCTATGGTGTTACCATGCAGGAAGCTGGTGTAAGTAAATTAGTGCCGGTGGATTTTAGGAGCCTAAGTAATTAAGAACACGAATTTTAAGTACGAATTACACGAATTAATTTTAAATATTTTACAGCCCGGTTTTTAGCCGGGCTTTTGTTTTTGGGACTAACACACTAATTTTAATTCATAATTCATAATTCATAATTCATAATTCATAATTCTTTTCATGCTTAAGACGATACTCCTCCTCACCGCATCCAATACCTTTATGACATTCGCCTGGTACGGCAATCTAAAAAACACAAGTATTCCAATTTGGAAATTAATTCTTATAAGCTGGGGCATTGCTTTTTTTGAATACCTTTTTATGGTACCTGCCAACAGGATCGGTTATGAAAACGGCATGACAGGCTTTCAATTAAAAATTACGCAGGAAGTAATAACATTGGTTGTATTTGCATTGTTCGCAGTATTTTATTTAAAGGAACCTTTTCATTGGAAATACTTAGTGAGTTTTGCATTGTTGTTAGGGGCGGTCTATTTCATGTTCCGGAAATAAAATCAATTTGATAATTTGATAATTTGGTAATTTGATGATGAAAGCACTTCAATCATTGTACTTACTTTCTTATTCCTTATTTTTCATTTCTTATTTCTTATTCCCTTAAACATTGAATATTGTTCGTCGAATATTGAATATTTCTTACAAGTCTCAATCTAAAATCAACTTCCCAATCCTCCCACCACCTCCTGCAAAATAAACCGTATTTCCTTTCTTCGCTTTCCTGCACACATGGTATCCATCCTTACTGATCCATGTAAATGTTTTTCCATCATCCGTAGTATAATCCACACCATTCAATCCGCAGCTTACCCAGTTTGTTTTTTTCAGCCATTCAATACAGCTCCTATAACCATGAGGAGGAATCGTTGGGGCGTTCCATGTTAGTCCTGCATCATTGGTAATAAAACAATTTTTAAAACTGGAATCTTTTGTATTAAAATCACCACCAACAACCATCATCATGTTACTGTTTTTTATGGCGATTGAATTGGCACCTGTTGATGCAGTTCCCTGTATAATAGGAAGTTTTATTTTTTTATCTCTTATAAATAGGTGAGAGGACATTCCTCCGCTGATGAAGATCGCTTCTCCTTTATTTAATTTGCGAACATTGGTACCGCTGCTTGCGAAACATGCTTCGCCACTATCTGCCACTGGCCTGTTAACGTCAGGAATACTGCGCCAGTTTTTTCCTCCATCAAAAGTTCTTCCAATGACAAACCTGTTTTTAATAGGGTCACCAATAAAAATACCACTTTGATCATTCCAGAATTCCATGGCATCTAAAAAGATCCCGCTGGTATGATCTTCAAAAACTACTTTCCAGTTCTCCCCGGCATCGATTGATTTTAAAATATATGCAGGCGAATCAATACCCATGATGATAGCTGTCTTTGCGTCAAATGCTTCAATATCCCTGAACTCTGTTTTTTCATATCCTTTCACCGTGATCCATTTCCAGGTATTGCCACTATCAACCGATAAGCCCACCATTCCATTACTGCCACTAACCCACACCGTTTTATCATCTACAACACTGAGCCCACGCATGGAGGTTTTGGTGCCGCTGGTGAGGAGTTTTACGGATTGGGCAGAAAGAACGTTATTAAGAAGCACCAGGAAGAGTAGTACAAGTGTTGTCTTTTTCATCATTCGATTTGATAATTTGGTAATTTGATGATTTGGTAATTGTAAACTTCAAAACTAATGGATTTAATTACCAAATTACCAAATCATCAAATTACCAAATCGTTTTTTGTGTTACTTTTGAAACTAAACTGTTATTTAAATTACCAAACTAAATTTCCATACGGATTGCTGCATGAGTTACAACTATTTACCCTTAGATAAAAACCATACTGATTTTCAACAAATAAAAAACCTGCTTGCTTTCAGGCAAATGGTTTCCATCAGTTTTGATGCACATGAACGCATTGTAAAATGTAGGGAATACCTGGATAAGAAAATGGAAAACCATGATGCACTCATCTATGGGATCAATACTGGTTTTGGTTTTTTACAAAATGTAGAAATAAATAAAGAGCAATTGACCGAACTGCAGGTGAATCTTTTAAAATCACATGCATGTGGTTTGGGTGAAGAAGTTCCACACGATATTGTGAAATTAATGATCGCTTTAAAAATAAAATCATTGAGCTATGGACATTCTGGTGTGCAGGCCGACACGGTGAACCGCTTGATGGATATGCATAATAATGATGTACTGCCGGTGGTATATACACAAGGTTCATTGGGTGCTTCGGGTGATCTTGCTCCACTAAGCCATTTGTGTTTGCCATTGATCGGCTTTGGAGAAGTTTATTTTGAAGGAAAGAAAATACCTGCTGCAGATGCATTAAAAAAAATGAACTGGCAACCAATATCATTACAAAGTAAAGAAGGACTTGCGTTGATCAATGGAACCCAGTTCATGAGTTCTTATGGTTTATATAATTTGGTAAAAGCACAAAGGTTGATGCGCTGGGCAAATATTATTGCTGCGATCAGCTTCGATGGATTTGATTGTGTATTGGATCCGTTCAATGAAAATATTCACAGGGTTCGGTCTCATTCGGGCCAGGTTAGTGTTGCCGCAACCATGCGTAAATTATTAACAGGAAGTGAGATTGCAACGCAAAAAAAATCACAGGTACAGGATGCGTATTCTTTCCGTTGTATTCCACAGGTGCATGGTGCTACGCAGGATACGGTTGATTATGTACAAAGCATTTTTATAAAAGAGATCAATTCTGTTACTGACAATCCAAATGTTTTTCCTGATGAAGATCTTATTGTAAGTGGTGGTAATTTTCACGGCCAGCCGTTGGCGTTAGGATTAGACTTTTTATCCATTGCGATGGCAGAGATCGGAAGTATTTCTGAAAGAAGAACCTACCAGCTCATCAGTGGGCAGCGTGGCTTGCCTTTGTTCCTGGTAAAAAATCCGGGACTGCATTCGGGATTGATGATCACTCAATATACCGCTGCTGGTATTGTAAGTGAGAACAAACAATTGTGTACACCTTCTTCTGTTGATACAATTCCTTCCAGCAATAACCAGGAAGATCATGTTAGTATGGGCGCCAATGGTGCTGTTAAATGCAAACGTGTTATCGATAATGTCGAAAAAGTATTGGCGATAGAATTGATCACCGCTGTGCAGGCACTTGATTTTAGAAGGCCGTTAAAAACTTCTGCAGAATTGGAAACAATTGTTGACGCATTTAGAAAAGTAGTAAGCTTTAATGAAGTCGATCGTGTGTTGCATGACGATATGATTGCTGCAATTGATTTTATAAGAAATTATGAACTCAGTTAAAATACAACTATGATTTCTGCCCAACAATTAATACAACAATATTCTTTACAACAACATCCGGGAGGAGGATGGTATAAAGAAAATTATAAGAGCAAAGAACTTATTGCTGCAGGCGCATTGCCAGCAAGATTTGGTGGGGATCGTTTTTTTTCAACGGCTATATATTTCTTACTTGAGCAAAATAATTTTTCGGCTTTCCATCGCATTAAATCTGATGAATGCTGGCATTTTTATGCAGGAGGACCATTATCCGTTTATGAATTAGAAGATAATGGAACAATGAAAGTGATTCAATTAGGAAGCGATATCAGTAAGGGACAATTGTTTCAATACGTGGTTCCTGCTAATCGTTGGTTTGCCAGCAGGCCGATGCAAGGAAGTGAGTTTAGTTTTGTCGGTTGTACAGTATCACCGGGTTTTGACTTTACAGATTTTGAGATTGCGGATAGAAGTGTGTTGTTGGAATTATATCCGCAGCATAAAACAATTATAGCTGAATTATCCAGGTAAATAATACTGGGGCATAAATTCAAAGCTATTTTCTCCGTGTCTCTGTGTCTTCGTGTCTCGGTGTTTCAAAAAAAAGCATGCGAGTTCTGGCACATGGAGACACGAAGACACAAAGACACGGAGAGTGAATAAAACAATATCTTTTTTTCAAGGAGAAAATATCCTGCATTCACCTTTCAATAACCAATTTTCAAAGTAAATTTGCAAACACAGAAATATACAAATATGTCAACAACAACTTCAACCTACGACTACGCAAAATACAAAACCCCAACAGGTACTACTTTAACCTGTAAAGGCTGGGTACAGGAAGCTGCATTAAGAATGCTACTTAATAATTTAGATCCCGAAGTAGCAGAGCGCCCCGAAGAACTGATCGTATATGGCGGCCGTGGTAAAGCAGCACGCAATATCGAATCACTCGATCTCATCATAAAAGCATTGAAGGAACTGGAAGAAGATGAAACACTGTTGATACAGAGTGGTAAACCCGTTGCCATGTTAAAAACACATAAGGATGCGCCACGTGTATTATTATCCAATTCACAACTGGTTCCTAAGTGGGCAACATGGGAACATTTTGATGAGCTGGAGAAAAAAGGATTGATGATGTATGGACAGATGACTGCAGGTTCATGGATATACATCGGTTCACAAGGAATTGTACAGGGGACTTATGAAACCTATTCGGCCATTGCGAACAAACATTTTGGCGGCACATTAAAAGGAACACTCAATGTAACGGCAGGGCTTGGGGGCATGGGTGGCGCACAGCCTTTGGCGATCACCATGAATGAAGGGGTTGCTTTAATTGCCGAAGTAGAGGAGTGGCGCATCGATAAAAGAATTGAAACAAGGTATCTCGATGAAAAATATACCAGCATTGATCTTGCAATAGAAAAAGCGCTCGAATATAAAAAACAAGGTATTGCAAAAAGCATCGGTATCGAATGTAATGCCGTAGCGCTTTTAGACAGGCTGATCGCATTGAAGGTCGTTCCTGATACATTGACAGATCAAACATCAGCACATGATCCGTTGGTTGGTTATGTACCTTATAACATGAGCCTGCCTGAAGCAAATGTATTGCGTGAAACAAACCCGGAAGAATATATCAAACGCAGTTATGATACCATGAAAATTCATGTTGAACGCATGTTGCAACTGCAAAGCATGGGTGCCATTACTTTTGATTACGGTAATAATATCCGTGCACGTGCCTTTGAATGGGGATTGAAAAATGCTTTCGATTTCCCAGGTTTTGTACCTGCATATATACGTCCATTGTTCTGCGAAGGCAAAGGGCCATTCCGTTGGGCAGCGTTAAGTGGCGATCCGGAAGATATTCGTGTAACCGACGAGGTTATGATGGAATTATTTTCTGAAAATAAACCCATGTTGCGCTGGATGAAAATGGCACAGGAAAAAATTGCCTTCCAGGGATTGCCTGCACGTATCTGCTGGATAGGCCAGGGCGATCGTGAAAAAGCCGGGCTTGCATTCAATGAACTGGTACGCACCGGAAAAGTAAAAGCACCCATCGTAATTGGACGTGATCATTTGGATACAGGTTCTGTTGCTTCTCCCAACCGTGAAACAGAAGCCATGCTCGATGGCAGTGATGCTGTTGCAGACTGGCCAATATTAAATGCATTGGTAAATACAGCTGGTGGTGCCAGTTGGGTTTCATTGCATCATGGTGGTGGTGTAGGTATGGGTTATAGTATTCATGCAGGAATGGTTATTGTTGCAGACGGCACATCCGAGGCTGCGGCAAGGCTTAGCCGTGTGTTGCGCAATGATCCGGGAATGGGCGTTATTCGTCATGCAGATGCGGGGTATGATGTTGCGCAGGATTATTCCCGGAAATATAAGTTGGATATTAAAGAACGGTTGAAATAGGAGGAGGCTTTTTGTTATGCGTTTAGTTCGTATTGTGGAAGCTTGTGCAGGTAATTAAAAATTAAGAATTAAAAATTAAAAAAACACAAGTTCTTAACTCTCTATAAATTTTCTGATTGCTTAAACAATTAATTTTTAATTCTTAATTTTTAATTCGGCCCGTGAAACGATTCTTATTCATAATATTATTTCTCTCAGCAGTAAGCTCCTGTATTGCCCAAACAGATACATTTTATTACAATCTTTCTTATAATTTAAAACGAGTAAAAAAAGATGATAAGAAAGTAAGCTACCTGGGCAAAGTGTTTAAAATAAATTCAACAGATTCACTTTGGAAGGTTGAAGAATATAAAACATGGAAGAATGAGCTCTATGCAACGGGTTGGGCGAAAGATGCAGAAGGAAATATAAAGCAGGGTAAATGGAAATATTTTGGAGAAGATCAAATTGTAAGGAGAGCAGGGATTTTTATTGATAACAAAAGAGAAGGAGAGTGGTACAACTGGTACCTTAATGGAAAAATTTCAGGCAGGAACACTTTTCTCAATGGAATTCCTGTTGGAAAAAGTATGGGCTGGTATGAAAGCGGCAAACTTCGTGATTCTGCGTTATTAGATAATGAAGGCAATGGACACGCTTTTAATTACCAGGAATCAGGTCAAATAAAAGCCACAGGCGATTTGGCTGCCGGTATAAAATCAGGATGGTGGGAATATTATTATGATCTTCCCGGCAGCCCCAAAAGCATGGAAGTAAATTATGTCTCCGATTCAATGCAAAGCTGCAAATGTTTTACTGCGAATGGCGAATCTTCAAAAAAAACTTGTGCCCTGAATATATACGATAGTTTTCCCGGGGGGCAAAAAGCCTGGAGGGAATATCTAAAAGAAAAGATTGAGGGAATCATGTTTGCCAACCAGGTTGAAATTGCCAAAGACTATAAAGTAGTCGTTAGCTTCGTTATCAACAAAGAAGGGAAAGTCACAGAAATAAAAATGCTGCGTTCAGGTCATAATGAAAAACTTGACAAGCTCGCTCTAAAAGTAATTGAGGCTAGCCCTGACTGGGAGCCAGCACTTCAATATAATCAACCATCTGGTACGCTTTACCAGCAGCCACTTACTTTTGCCGGAACGGGGGGTGATTAAGTTAGTTTCTTTTAACCCAGATTTTGCAGTTGACAATCTATTGCGGCTTCCAAAAGCTGCACAGCTAAGCATTTCAGAACATTTTTTGATCTCAAAATAGTTCACTATTTCTTCGGCCAAAAAATAACCTGAAACACTTATCTGTATTCCCTTTGAAACCCTCATTACGATTTCAACTGCAAAATCTGGGTTTAAATTGTAACGCTGCACAATTAATAATAATTAAAAATTAATTGATTACAACTGTTCAGTTTTTTTATTTTAATGAGTAATAACAAACGTCACACCCGTATTTATATTGATGGTTGCGCCTGGCTGTATAGTTAATGTCCCACAGGTGGCATTTACGTTTACAATAACATTTCCTGCAGGAATAATTACATCTGTGTTTGCATCAGGCAATGCATTACAACTCCAGTTCCCCGGATTATTCCAAAGATTATTTACAGTTCCCGTCCAATTATTTGTAAATTTCACCCTATATGACATACTGTAATTGCCATCCACAATACAATGAAATAAATAACCATTGAAGGAAGATGGAATATTATTTAGTTGTAGTGTTCCTGTAGCAGACCCTGAATAATTGATGCCATTATTGATATTATTAAAAATAACACCGCTGTCTATGCTTACCTGCCACTGATAACTTGTGCCGGCAATATTCGAAATGATAGATCCACTTGCTGCAGAAGGACATAAATTCAGCGATCCACGTGCATTGTTTTTAAATACTGAAAAACTGGTGTCTCCGGGTGTTGCAACAATAATTTCCGGTAAACCATCACCATCAAGATCTGCTGCTCCGATTTCTCCTGCATAACTGGTAATGTAATCTGTTTTTGCTGACAAAACAATATTACCTGGAAGACTTATATTCTTAAAAAGAGAGATTACATGATCACCTGTGACCAGGACATCCGGTTTCCCATCTCCATTCATATCTGCCATTGCACTCGTTTCAGTTCCGAAATTTGCAGCTACACTTTCCGGATTATCAAACACGATAAAATCGCCAGGGTTACTTAGGTTTCGAAAAGTATAAAATGTGCTGGTATGCGTAACAGATACCATGTCAGCTTTGCCATCCATATCAAGATCACCAAAGCAAACGCCCCCTGTTGCACCAAAACCGGCCGCTGCTCCACCATTCGATTGAAATGAAATTGTTCCGGAAACCGTACTCATATTTCTTAGCGATGCCACATTCATCGAAGTCGTTTGATTTATGTCAACGCCAACATCGGTTTTATTATCATTATTAAGATCACATGAATAAACACCATACACTCCGTCAACGAGGATATAAGTTACAGGGGAGAATGACATCGTATTACCCACAGAGATATTTCTCATGTAACCGATTTTGGAGGCATTGGCCAGGCCGTAATTAGCGAAAATAAGATCAGGTTTGCCATCCTTGTCAAAGTCAGCAATGGCAAAATTTACAGGATAAGTTCCATCTGTTCCTGAACTGTAGCCTGTTACAAAATCCTGCGCCTGGTCAAATGAAATATTACCGGAAGTGCTTGAATTCAAAGAAATGCCTATTAAGTTATCGCCATCTATTGAAAGCAGGTCTAATTTACCGTCTCCATTCATATCAGCCGTCTTGACATCCATGCTCCCGGTTGCACTGGAATTCATTACAAAATTGAAAGGAGCCGCAAAATTAATTATTCCATTTGTACTTATGTTTCTATAAATGGAGACTGTGTTGTGTCCATTGAGTGGGTATCCATATACCAAAGCGATGTCTGTCTTTCCATCACCATCAAAATCAGCCCGGCAAAAACTAAATGGATTAATACCTGCTGTTGAAAACTTTAACCTGCTTCCGAATGACGCAGCCGTAAATGCTGTATCTGCAAATGGGAATGTTACAACAAATGGTTTTGACGAATAAGAAATTAATTTTGATTGCGGCCTTGTAACAGTCATAGGATCATAGGTGGCTCCTGCTGGTACAATAACATTTATTGAGGAATAACTTGCCGCTGTAACGGCTGCTCTTACAGCACCGAAATAAACAACATTTTCTTCCGGTACTGAACTAAAGCCTGTGCCGCTAATCGTAACCGTTGTGCCTACATTACCTGAAAGCGGGGTAAAACCTGAAATCCGGGGTTGTGTGCTTAAAAAAGTAAAGCCGCTTAAAGTTGCATTGGCATTATTTGCAAACACGTTAACGTAACCTGAAGCACAAAGTGGAACAACTGCTTTGATCAATGTATCGGACAGAACGATAAAATAAGTTGCATTTTCACCAGTAAATAAAACATTTTCCGTGCCAGTGAAATAGTGGCCATGTATCGCAACGGTATCATTTTCTCCGGCACTGGCTGGAGTAAAAAATGTTATGTCCGGAGAAAAAAGATATATAAATCCTGGCAGCGAAGCGGGGCCCGATGCATTTGTTACTATTACATTTCCTGACGTACCATGACCCACAGTTGCATAAATAGTATTATCATCAGCAGCAAAATAAAATGAAGCGGGGGTGCCACCAAAACTAACCGCTGTTACGTTTGATAAATTACTTCCATGGATAGATACCTGGGATCCTTCGCTGGCAGACTGTGGATCGAAAGAATTCACTACAGGAAGCTGTGCCTGGACGCTGAATGCAAAGAAAAGCATTAGAAAAATAACTGAAATTTTGCTGAAGAAATACATGGGTGCAACGAAATTTATTGGCGAACGATCTTTGTTTTGGTATGTCAAACAAAAATACAGAAAATAGTGAAAGATGGTTGTACATTCAGGTTTAAGTCTTTTTTAAATAAAATTGCTTTACGCCAATTTAAAGACAAATTAAAATCCCTGAAAAAATAAGCGCTTAAATATGATAGGCGGACATATTGCTTAAATAGGAATTCTTCTCTATAAATTAAGAATTAAAAATTAAGAATTAAAAATGAATGCTTTTAAATAATAATGAACTTTCTTATTCAATACGAACCAATTAATT
>JBDTLP010000074.1:0-25375 GCA_039934735.1 Ferruginibacter sp.
TGATAATAATACTTTGGTTGACGTAAGGATACTTAATGCAGAAGGTAAAGTGTTGACAACAAAGAAAACACAAGCCAACAGCACACTGCGAATTGATGCAGCACAATGGAGGAGTGGGATTTACATTGTAGAAGTTATACAAGCTGGCCAGCGTAGAATGATTAAGTTGGTAAAGGCCACAAACTAAGTAAATAATAATTCAAAAGGAGGCTGTTTTTTGCAGCCTCCTTTTTTATGATGGTTTTTTTTGGAAAGTATTATCACAGTACGTTAATAACATTATACCTTCATTCAATGTCATTTTGTTAGTTTTACAATACTTAAAAATTCAATGGAATGATAAATAAACACTGCAAAGTTATTATCTTCAGCATTTTGTTTTTATTTTGTTTTTCGGAGAATAGTTTTTCCAACGATATAGATAGTCTTAAAAAAATACTTTCCACAAAAATTCATGATACTTCCAGGGTTAATGTGCTGAATGCATTGACCAAACTTTTTTTTAATGATAATCCTGATACCGCTGTTACCATTGCAGCATCTTCAAAAACTATTGCAGAGCGGATCAAATATCTACCTGGTCTTTCACTAGCTTTAAAAAATATGGGTTATGGCTATTATTTGCAAGGCAAGTATAAAGATGCAGTTATAACCTGGCAACAAGCAATAGATGCTTATAAGTTAATGGGCGATAAAAAAGGAGTTGCCAATATGCTTAGCAACCAGGGAGCTGTTTATTTTGCACAGGGAGATGAAGCGAAATCGCTCGAACTCCATTTGCAATCACTTAAAATGTCAGAAGAACTTAATGATACCTTGCGCATCCTTACTTCACTTACAAATATTGGGGGTGTTTATTTAAACAAGAAAGCAACTTATAATAAGGCGCTTGAATATTTTCTGCGATCCTATAAATTGGGCTTAGCGATTAATGATCAATACTCAATAGGAACCTGTTCAGTGAACCTGGGTGAAACTTATTATAAACTAAATGATGATTCAACAGCACTTATCTATTTGAATAAATCGGTAAAAGCTTATGAAGGGACAGAGAATTTACCTTATTCATTGAATTATATCGGTCGCGTTTATACAAGACAAAAAGAATTTGAGAAAGCAATAAGCACGCACATGCAGGCTTTCGATATTTCTAAAAAACTTGACACACGTCTTGATATGACGCAATCTCTTGTAGGATTGGCACAGGCTTATGCTGCCAATGGAAATACTATTTTAGCTATTGATGCCTATAAACAATCTCTCGAATATGGAGTGCCATTGAATGCAGTTACCGAAATAAAAGATGCTTACCAGGGGTTATCATCTGCGTATTCACAGAAATCAGATTTTGCCAACGCATTTAAATTCCAGAATCTTTTACTGGCCATTAAGGATACGATCTATAATACTACTACAGATAAAAAACTGGGAACACTCCAGTTTACATTTGATCTTGAAAAGAAAGAATCACAAATAAATTTACTTAATAAGGATAAAGAAATACAAGAACAGGAATTGCGGAGACAAAAATTAGTACGCAATGGTTTTATTGGGGGCTTTGCCATTGTGCTATTATTTGCTGTTGTATTTTTTACGCAGCGCAACCGCATTAGTAAAGAGAAAAAGAGAAGTGATGAATTATTGTTGAACATCTTACCAGAAGAAACAGCAGAGGAATTAAAAGCCACAGGTGTTGCAAAAGCAAAAAGCCTTGATCTGGTTACTGTATTGTTTACCGACTTTAAAAATTTCACCCTGGCAAGTGAGAAACTTACTCCGGAAGAATTAGTTGCAGAGATTAATCATTGTTACAGCGAGTTTGACCGCATCATAACGAAACACGGTATTGAAAAAATAAAAACCATCGGTGATTCTTACATGTGTGCAGGTGGATTACCTGTAACAAATAGTACGCATCCTGTTGATGTTGTTTCAGCAGGATTGGAAATGGTTGCTTTTATCGAACGAAATAAAGCAGAAAGAGAATTAAAAGGACAGCCATTTTTCGAATTGCGTCTCGGCATCCACACGGGACCGGTAGTAGCAGGGATTGTTGGAATTAAAAAATTCGCTTATGATATCTGGGGCGATACAGTTAATACAGCTTCACGGATGGAAAGCAGCGGCGCCATTGGAAAAGTAAATATCAGCGGCAGTACCTATGAATTGGTAAAAGATAAATTTATCTGTACACATCGGGGGAAAATTGAAGCGAAGCATAAGGGTATGATTGATATGTATTTTGTGGAGGAAAAGAACAGGCCTGCCGGTATTTAAAACCACTTATGATTTTTGACTAAAAAACAGGAATTTCCCTGCCATTAAATCTCCCTTTTTTCATGTGATTTCACCCTCTTAATTGTGAACTGGATTTATTGATCTCTTTTTAAAAGTAGCCGATGGTTAAACCCGGATTTTGCAGTTGAAATCGTAATGAGGGTTTCAAAGGCAATACAGATAAGTATTTCAGGTTATTTTTTGGTCGAAGAAATAGTGAACTATTTTGAGATCAGGAAATGTTCTGAAATGCTTAGCTGTGCAGCTTTTGGAAGCCCCAATAGATTTTCAACTGCAAAATCTGGGTTAAATGAACCTTTGTTATTGGATGAACCACTCCTGTTGCAATAAGGTAACCAGTTGAAATACTTATCATTTGCCTGCATATAAAAAGAATTAAAAAGGATGTCTTACAAATTTCTTTGAATAAGTAATCAATGCGGAGAAACCATTTGAGGTAAATAAATAATAATTCATTTCAAAATGGTTTTATTCTTTTCACTTAATAAATCTCCTATCTAAAAAGAAACGGTAAAAACACCCCTTAATTTTACCGCTAAAATACCCTTGTAATTAATCAGAATTTTAGAAACCTTCACATAATCATAGAAAATTTCTCCGTACCCATTTTAATTTAATATGGGATTAGCTGAATACCCTTTAAAATTGTAAGCACCGGGAAGCCGAAAACGGTATAGAGTAGGCCCAAAAAACTGTTTATGTTTAATTCACCAGTATTAGATATAGCTATAGGGCTTGTGTTTGTTTTTCTTTTGTATAGCCTTTTAGCTACTTCCATTAAAGAAGCGATTGCAACCTTATTTAATTTAAGAGCATCTATGCTAAAGCAAGGCATAATCAATAGCATGCTTTCGGATACTTCTAAAGATTATAAACTGCAAAGCATCGTAAAAGGAATTTGGAAACTCATAGTGGCGCTTCCTTACCTGATGGGACTAATCCCTAAAAAGAAAGAAGAAGAAAAAAAAATTGGTGATAAATTTTATGATCACCCACTTATTAAGAATTATGGTGCCAGCAGAATTTACCCACATCCATCTTATATTCCACCAGAGAATTTTTCTACTGTTCTTATTGATGTTTTAAAAGATGATTTTGGCCTAAGGATTGACAAAATAGTTGAAGCAAAAAAAATCCTTTTGCCAAATCAAAACATTTCTGATATCAAAACAAGTCTTGAGAACAGTAGTACAGTTTTAAAAATCAAAGAACTGCTGGAATATTATCAATCACTTTATAAAAATGCAAAGAAGCAATCACTTGACGTTGATGGAAAAACTCTACCTGTTGATGTTGATGCAAAAACACCGCCTCTTAACCTTAAAGTTTGTGAAGAGACCTGCAAAATATTACTCATGCATTTAAAGAACAGTGTATATTCTTTAGAAGATTTTTCAAAAAAATTAGAAGGTTGGTTCAATGATACCATGGACCGTGTTTCGGGCTGGTATAAGCGACAGGTGCAATTGATCTTATTTATCATTGGACTTGTAATGGCAATTATGTTCAATGTTGATACAATTGACATTGCAGACAAACTGACTACAGATAAGGATGCAAGAGATAAAATAGTACAGTTGGCAATAAAAGGAGTCGATCAATATAAGAATGATCCCAGGGTTAAACCTTCTGAAAATAAAGAAGGTGCAATTTATGACAGTATCCAAAAAAATAATGAGAATGTATTTAATGAGTATAAAGCTAAAATGGATAGCGTAAAAAATGAACTGAAGGGAAATATAGATACTGCAAAAAATCTTTTGGCAATGGGTTGGGGGGAATACGGAAGAGATGATGTTGCATTCCTCAAAAAATTAAAAAGCAAGCACTGGATTGGTTTTCTGTATTGGAACACGCCGAAAAGAGTAGAAGAGAAATTTCACGATGATTACGATTCTCTCGTTAAGATAAGTGATTCGATATATGATACCCTGAAACATAAGTATAGCGCTTTTTATGATACGCTCTTTTCAAAAGACCCATCGAAACATGATAGCTTGACTAAACGCTCTAAGTATGTTCAGGATTCTCTCACTATAGAAAGTAAAAACAGTGTTGATAGTATGTATTATAATTTCCAGTATGAGCACTACACAGTGAATGTGAAAACAGCATATGTATGGTATGAAGTTACACAAAAGAAGAAAAAACTTTTAGGCTTCTTCATCCTCGCATTTGCAGTTTGTCTTGGCGCACCATTCTGGTTTGACCTGTTGAGTAAAATTATTAAACTAAGAGGGTCAGGAAAACAGGAGAGTACCAATGATAATAACGATAAAGTTCAAGCCACAAACAATCAACCAACAAATATTACTGTAAACACTCAAAAAAATGGTGAGGAGGCCGTAGGTTAATATATGTCACAACTAATTATAACAGTTAATAAGCTAAACAAACGGAATAGCATACCCGCAAAATTTCCTGAATCAAACGGGATTATTGGTACCGTAAATAAAGGGTTCACTTTTGATGGTACAGAAGTTCAGCCAGTACCAAATCCTGCACTTGGAAAATGGTTTAAAGATCGGGATGGTTCATTTTATTGGGGCGGCGGGCTGGTAGTTGAATCAGAAACTACCATACAAGGTAAGCTGGCAACAACGCCTATTATAAATAAAGATGCGAAGTCTCCTGTTAAACCAGTTGTTAATAAAATTGATGAGCTGGTTGTTAACCCTATTGTCAATAAGCTAAACATTCCCGGGATACCAGTAAATCTTCCACAGGATTTTCGTTTAGGCGTTGACGTTTCACATTATAATGGAATTGTTGATTGGGATGGGATTAGAAATGCAGGTGGTAGTTTTGTTTTTATTAAAACATCAGAAGGTATAGGCGCACGTGATCCAAAAGCGAAAGCCAATGCTGAAAATGCCAGGCAAAAAGGATTAAGAATTGGATTTTATCATTTTTGTCACCCTGATGCTAACGCAGGGCAAACGATAGAAAATGATGCTACAGCAGAAGCCAATGAAATATTAGATGTGATAGAAGGAATTCAAATTCCTGATCTTCCCATTGTACTTGACCTTGAAGCACCATCTACATTAAATAGAAATAATTATTTAACCTGGGTTGAAACATTTATAAACAGGATTAAAACAAAACCGGGTATGAATATTATTATTTACGGGAATAAAAGTTTTTTAGAAGAAAAATTACCTCCGGGCCATGGTCTGGGCAAATATAAATTATGGCTGGCAAAATATCCGGATCATCCTGATTGTAACAAAGTTGTTTGTCCAGTAGGATGGCAGGATTGGGCAATATGGCAGTACACAGAAAAGGGAGTTATAGGCAGAAATCCACAAATGGATATTAATATTTTAAAAGATACTGATCTTTTCTAAAAACAAATTATGCCACAATTAAAAGTTGTTGTTCCACTTCTTAATAAACGTACCGCACCGGTAGAAAATACTGGTGATACACGCAACGTAGTTGGTAAGGTCAATGATAAATTTGAGTTTGAAAGTGTGGAGGAAAAAACAAATAGTCAGGGTACGTGGTATAAGGATAAGAATGGGAATTGGTATTGGGGTGGAGGGGTGGAAATTGTAGATGAACAAATTGTAGGAGCAGAAAATATTTTAGATTATAATTCAAAATCTTCATTACCAAATGAAGTAAAAAATACAAAAGGAAAGAATATAACTGTTGCCATAGTTGATACAGGATGTTTTAGTCACGATGCGTTTAAAAATATTAGTATTAAGGGAAAAAATTTTATTGATAATAATGATATCTATGATGATACGTCATCTCAGAGTCATGGGACTTTTATTTCAGGAATTATTTCTGCAGGAAAATGCAACGGATTTACTATGGAAGGAGTAGCTCCAAATGTAATGCTTGTGATTGCCAAAATTGCTTCTCAAACTGGAATTTCTGATAGAGACGCATTGCTCGAAGGACTAAAATGGGTTTTAAAACAGAAGCCAGATATCATTAATTGTAGTTTTGATTTTTCTCCTTCTGCTGATGCAAATAATTTTAGAGATATTTTTTTATCGGAAGAAGCAAAAAAAATTATATGGGTTGCTGCAGGCCAAGATAATAACGGTTTATTTAATAATACAATATATTATCCCGGGTCAGAGCAAAATTACATAGCTGTAGGCTCTTTAAATAAAGATGTATTGAGCAATCACAATTTTAATCAAATTAATAAGAAGATAAAATATTTAGTTCAGGAGACAGCGTTTATTTCAACAGATAGATTCGATTCATATAGTAGCGGAATTGGTAGCAGTTTCGCTACAGCTATTGTTGCAGGAAATTTTGCTTTGGTAAAATCATTTTTAATGGAAAAAAATAAAAGAGATATTTCTCCCAAAGAGTGTATTGATTTTCTTGATAATCATTTAGAACAATTAAGTTCTATTAAACAATTGGACTCAAAATTTATAATCTTAAAAATGTGAAATTATGAAAAGAATAATATTTTTTCAAATTATGATATTCTTTATTAGTAATTGCGCTATTGCTCAATCGTCTTTTTATGACGCTATTTGGTTAAAAGACCATTTGTCGAAAAATACTTTAACTGCAGAGAAAAGTTTTAATAAGATAGAGGATTCATTAAAAAAAGTAGATAAAGATCTCTTAACGCTTATAAGTTCTTTTCGAAGTGCTGCTAAAATGGACTCAGTTACTAAGTATATACAAATTCAGAAAGATAATAATAGTCGTTTAATAATAGTACAATCGGCGAAAGATGATAGCCTTTTTACAGTACTAAAAAAATATTTTCCTGAAATACAAACAGATATGTCTTCTTCCGATATAACTAAAATAATACAGCAAAACCCTTTTTTTAAAGCTATATCTTATCAAGGATTTTCCAGAGATGGAAATACTCCCATCAAAGATTTGGGATCTTCCAATATTTTACAGTCTATTGGTGGTCTCGATGTCACAAATATCGCCGACGGTTTCGCAAAATTCATTGTAAAAAGAACGAAGCAGGAATTAACAATTACTTTTTTTGAAAAATTTAAAACCCTGATATCAAAACCTGAATATGTAGATTTGCAGACCGTATTTCCCGAAACATACCAGGCACTTATAATTATCGGAGACGAGATATATAACTACCAGGCTTATATTCAAACACTGCGGGAAAGTTTTGAAAAGGATTTGAGTTCCTTAACAGCCAATCTTCCAGCAATAGTAGATAATCATCCCCGCTTTTTTAATTTTCATAAAGAATTGGCAGCTATTTTAAAAAGCGGATGCTTTATAGCTGGTGAATTAAGAGATAAAGTACATCCTGGTGACATATTAAATGATTATCCAACAGATTTTTTAGATTCTTTAAATTCAAATTTTAAAGGTGCAATTCAAACATTGCAAATTATTTCTGCTTCTTTGCGTGATAGCAGCACAAAGGAAGATTCTGTTTATTGGGTAAGCACGAAACAAATAAAACTTCTTGTAAAAGATCCTGTAGCATTTAGGATTTACCTCGGACTTATTTATCAGCAAGCAGGAGTATTTGATATTGATAGTCTTGGAAATCACATACCAGTAAAATTTAATGGTGCTATCACATTACAGGGTATTTTAACAGCGATAGAATCAAATGTTAATCCGTTGGGAGACTTTATTTCTAAATTTGGAGATAAATCAAATAAGCTGACTGTTTTAATAAGAAATTATAAAAAGGCATCCAGCGATTCTTTAGCGCTTCAGCAATACTATAATTATTTTACTGCATCCATTGATCTGTTACAACAATGTAGCAAACTAACTTCGATACCTGTTTTTAAAAATATTCTTAAAACTGATTTGGAAAAAGATATGGCTGATTATTTCGACGTAGCAAGATCTGCCTCTAATATGGTATTGGATATAAGTAAGAGAAATTATTCCAGCGCAATAGTTAATGCTGTACACATCTATGATGTTGTAAGAGTCAAACATGATCCTCAAAATAGTATTTCGTCAAAAAGAATTTCTAGTAAAGAAGTAGCAAAGCAAGTTAACTCGGTGAATAAAGTTTTATCAAAAATTAATAATTCTTCCATAACTATAGATTCGGTACGAATGAATAAATTGCAATCTCTTGTAGATACATTGATCATTTCTAATACCCCTGATTTTAAAGTCAAAATAGATTCTCTTTTAAAAGATTTTAATTCAACAGCAACAGCAATTGCAATAGGCACCCTTGATTCATTGAAAGAAATACTAAGCTCACTTTCTGACTCAACAAAAAACCAGGATGCTAACGATGTAAAGAATAGTTTATTCAAATACGGAAGTTTTATGGCGGCGATTGTACAGGCGCAAAATTCGGATGAAGTTGAAAATGCCATTGAGGCGATTGCGCTTCCTTCAGGATCTGCACGCATTAAAAGAGAGTCCCCTGTTAATGTGTCAATAAATGCCTATTGCGGATTATTTGCCGGTAATGAAATAATCAAAAAAGTTGATAAGGATAACCCATTCGGGCAATTTAATAGTTATGGAATAACAGCGCCAATTGGAATAGCAATAAGTTGGGGAGGAAAAAACGCATCGCCATTCAGTAAAAGGTTAGGACATAAATATAATTGGTCACATTCTATTTTCATTTCATTGGTGGACCTGGGTGCTATTACTGCCTATCGTTTTACTGACGATAAAACAGCACAAGTACCTACTATACAGTTAAAAGATATTTTTTCGCCAGGGATATTTTGGTCAATAGGTATTCCCAGGACGCCGATCTCTGTGAATCTTGGTACACAGGTAGGCCCCAACCTTAGAAAAGTAACAATTGATGCAAATGATTACTCTGGTAAAACTTATATAAGATATAGTATCTCATTTTGTGTAGACCTGCCACTATTAAATTTATACACTAAATCAAAATAATTACCATAACAATTTTCAAATCATGATCACCATCAATGATGCCTGTATTAATTTAATAATAAGCTTCGAAAGTTTTTCTGCAAAAACTTTATCACTGGGAAGCTGATAGGCCGGTTATTTTTACTATTGGATATGGAACGATAAAATATCCGCCTGATTATAGGTAAGGAAAAAATGTTGCTATGAACGATTCTGTAATTACAAAAGAGCAGGCTTCTAATTTTCTTAATTTGGAGGTTTCTCTAAAATCGCAGTCTATTGATCTTTACCTGGGAGATGATCTTAATTCCAACGAGTTTGGCGGACTCGTTTCTTTTACCTACAATATTGGTGAAGGCGCATTGCGTTCAGGTACCTTTCGTAAAAAAGTAAATGCCATTCCCAAAGATCCATCGATACGCAACGGCTTTGCTAAATGGACACACTCAAATGGCAAAGTAGTTAAAGGCCTTATAAGAAGGAGAGAGGTTGAAGCCAATTTGAATTTTACCAAACAATAAATAAAATACTTTTATGCAACTAAGATTAGTACACTCGGTTTTAATAATGATTTCACTTTTGCAGTATGATCATCGGTCATCGTTTGAGCAAACTGCATCACGACTTTATTCTCTCCAAAGGAGAGGATAGGTAAGTTTTTAGAGATGCCCTTAATTTTTAGTTTATAAATATTAGAATAACTTAAATGAATCAAGGTTACAATTTTTACAAAATTATTTTTTTGTTAGTTCTTTTCTGATTGAATGAATGGGAATAAAAAAGGGTAGCTGCTGCTATGTTACTATAATTAACGAGCAAAGCTACTCTGCCTTTTATGAAAAGTAGTTACACATAATCATTCTTAAACAAGAATGGTATTATGAAAACACAACAGATACCTGTAATGCTAATAACCCCCAACAATAATTCTCTAAATTCCATAGATAAGACCGGGTCACTGGATCTTTGAACCTGCAGGGAAACCAAAATTAATACTGCAGTTAATATTAAGGAGGCCAGTTGATAAAGTACAGTTCCCTTTTTTAAATAATGATGAAACAAATAAAATACCAGCCCCGAAATTGTAACGATTAGCACCAGTGCAAAAATAATAGTTGATACATTTATCATTTCTGATAATGGAAAACCTGTCCATAACCTGAAGTATGAATTATATAATAGACTTAAAAAGGTTGCAGTGATACCTGCGAACAAGCCAGCTAAAAGTGCTTTTGAGAATTCTGTTTGCTCATAATTGTGATTATTGTAATCCATGATTTGTTATTTTAATACAGTGTAATTTAACAAGCAGTAATTAAAGGGAGGTTAAGGTCAAATTAAAATCAAATTAGAATTTACTAGATATCCAGGGTTCCTGCTATAGGAAGCTCTATATTAAAGGTTGTTCCTTTTCCAACAATAGACTTTATCTTGATATGGCCCTTATGTAATTTAACAATGCGATTGACTAACGGAAGTCCCACACCAAAGCCAATGATCGAGCGGCTATCTTCTGTTCTATAAAATGGTTGAAATATATTTTGTAATTCATTCTCAGGAATACCTTTTCCATTGTCTTCTACTTCAACAATGATCATGGATTGATCAACCGATAATTTTATTTTAGCAATTCTATTGAGCGAATATTTACATGCATTCGCAACAATATTTTTTACAGCGGTAAATAATAGCTCAGCATTGCCAAACACGAGTAATTTAATTTCATCTTCCGGTAGTTGCTCAAATTCCATCCTTACTGAATATTCCTTATCCAATTTTGTCATTTCACCGGGTAGCCGCATTAAAACCTCATCTATTCTTACAAGATTAAGTTCTATGCCACCTGAGTTGCCTGATACTGCTGCAAATTCCAATAGCGTTTGTGTAAGCTTACTTAGATGCCTTACATCCTGGTAAACAGATTGCATAACGAGCTGGTAATCTTTTGCCCCTCTCTCTTTTCGTAACGATACTTCTAACTGGCTTGAAATAGAAGTGAGTGGTGTAGATAATTCATGTGAAGCTGCAGATATAAAACGTCTTTGTATCTCGAAGCTTTCCTGTAAACGGTTTAGCAGATCGTTTAAAGTTTCAATAAGATAATTCCATTCATCTTTTGCTTTGCCCGGATTTATCCTGTGTGCAAGACTTTGTGCAGAGATAGAATTTACTTCATCAGCAATTTTCTTCAGGGGCTTTAATAATATTTTAGAAAAAAAATAACCTGTTGTAAAAGCGATCAGCGTTCCGCCAAAAAGGCTTAAGCATAATGCTATTTTCAAATGCTCCTGGTCAATATTTTTTAATCCCCTAAAAGAAAAATAATAAACGGTAATACATGATAATGACAACAATATGAACATCATTGCTGTGAAAAGGAATGTTATTTTAATCCTTATATGCATTAATGATCTTTTAAAATATATCCCATTCCAATATGGGTTTGTATTAGTTTATGATCAAAGCCTTTATCTATTTTGTTTCTTAGGTAACTTATATATACATCAATTACGTTTGTATTGGTTTCAAAATCCACATCCCAAACATTTATAGCAATGTCAGCTCTCGATACAACCCTGTTCTTGTTGCGCAAAAGATATTCCAGTAATTGAAATTCTTTTGCAGTAAGATTAATCATTTTATCGTCTCTTTTTACTTCTTTACTGTCGAGGTTCATTTCCAAGCCAATTACTTTTAAAATATTTCCAACCGGTAAACTTTGATTCATGGTACGTTTAAGGAGTGCTCTTATTTTAAGCAATAATTCTTTGAATTCAAATGGCTTTACCATATAATCGTCTGCGCCCGAATCATAGCCTTCTACTTTATCATTGAGGGCACCCATTGCCGTTAGCATGAGAACAGGTGTATGTTGATCACGGGTGCGTATGGCTTTGCAAAGATCATAGCCACTCATTCCCGGCAGGTTAATGTCAAGAATAACAAGATTAAAATCCTGAGCGCAAAATAAACGAAAGCCCAGTTGACCATCGTATGCAATTTCAACGCTGAATCCAATTTCACTGAGGCCAAATTTTAGTGTGTCGGCAATTTTTTTCTCATCTTCAACAATTAATATTTTTCTTGCCTCCATTAGAAATGAGTTGTGTTTTTTATTACGGCAATTTACTTCATATCGCTTTAGTGAAAGAATAAATAGTACTTATTCTAATGATATTCTAATATGAACTTAATCCAGGGTTAACGGCATCAATCTAATTTTAATTTAATCATTAATAAACGTGAGATGCTATCTTATTTATTTAGAAATATTCTTTTGCCCGTTGATTTTGGTGAGAATACGGAAGCTTCCATAAAGCAAGCCATTGAACTTGCATATGGAGGTGCTTCAAATATTCATCTCTTGCATGTAATTGATCAAAGGAAAATCCGACAAGAATGCCAGCGTGAACATAAAGAATTTGTTCGTGATTTAGATAAAATAGAAGGGGTTTCCAAAAAGCTGGATGAGTGTAAAAACAACATTGAAGAAACGATTCCGGCTATCAAAGTAGAAATTCACATTGTAGAAGGTGATGTTTACTGTGAAATTATTGCGCTGGCAAAAAAAATACAACCACAGTTAATAATTATATGTAAGAAAAGTAATTACAAATTCTTTTCGATCTTCCGGCAGCTTTGCCCTGATGAACTTGCCAGAAAATCATGTTGCCCGGTCCTTAATGTAATGAATGGTTCGATAAATTCAAAAATAAAGATCATTGTTGTACCCATTAGAAATTTTATTCCCCGAAAAAAAATAGAATTCCTCGTTGCATTTGCAAAAATGTTCAGGTCAAAAATACACCTGGTAGCTCTTTATAATAATCCTGGCGAAGCTGATTCAGTAAAAAAAGCTTTGCTAGATACATACATGATATTAAAGAATGTTTTATCAAATCCAATAGAAAATCATTTATCAAATACCAATAATTATCCAAAAACAACTTTACAGTTTGCAGAAAGTATTGGGGCAGATATGATTTTTGTAAATCCACAAATAGAAACAAAAGTATCTTCCTTTACAGGAAAATATATCAATGACATTTTAAGACCCTCTTCGAAATTGAAGATATTATACCTGGAACCATATCCGCAATCATTAACCGATAAAATTTAATAACTTAAATAATAAAAAAATACCTGTAGAAAAATGATAAAAGAATTTAAAAAATTAACGGATACTGAAGCTGATCTTTTATACAAAGCCCCGGTGTTTGTTTCAGTACTTGCTTCATCTTCCTATAACAAAATAAATGAAGCTCAGAAAGCTGATGCAATAAAGCTGGCACATTTAAAAACCTATACAGCTAACCCGGCATTGCTTTCTTATTACTTGGAAGTTGAAAAAGAGTTTAAGGAAGAATTTGAAACAACGGTGAAGGCATATTATCCATTTGATGATATTAAAAGGAATGCATTAAAAAGGGAAATGAAAAGAATTGGTCTTATTATTTTAAAATTAGATAAAGGATATGCTGACTTGTTGCGTAAAAGTTTAGAAGGATATGCAAGGCACGTTAAAAGGGCTGCCCACAGTATTTTCCAGGATTTTATTTTCCCGGTTCATATTGATGGGTTAACAGATTAAGGCGATTGGCAATTTGGCAATTAGAAAATGGAAAACTTTTAATCCTCAAATTAATTTCTTCCTGAACTAAATATTTTTTGTCCACGCAATAGGATCTTTAATCCTCTTCTTTTCATTGAGATATCAGGATGTTTCTTTGTATGATCTTCAATTCCATGTTTATAACTTGAAATAATATTTGTATAGGAGATCATACCAATTACATGATCGTTTTCCTTTGACAATACCGGCAGTACATCAATATTTTCCTGCGCCATCAGTTCTACAGCTTTTCGTAAACTATTGTCAATACTGATTGAAATATGTTTTCTTTTTATCAAAGTTCCAATTAAAGTGGTTGGTTTATGGTGAGTACTAAAAAGATTTGATGCACTTACTATTCCTTTATATTCTGCATTTACATTTGAAATGATAAAATAATTACTGTTATAATGAGGTTCTTTCTGTAACCAGGCAGTTATTTCCAAAATACTATTGTCTTCGCTGAATATCATCCCGTTTTTTTCCATTACCTGATCTACTGATATCTTTTCTAAAATATCCGGCTCGTAGGATACGGGTGTTTTAACGCCCCTGCGTGCAATCTTCTCCGTCATAATGGTATTTTCCATTAAAAAAAATGAAACAAAATAGGCCGCAGTACAAGTTGCCAATAATGGCAATAAAGCATTTGATTGTGAAGTTGTTTCCAAAGCAAAAATAATAGAAGTCAGAAATGCTCTTGACGCACCTGCAAACATTGCAGCCATTCCCACGAGTGCGGCTAGTGGCAATGTAACGCCGCATGAAGGATAGATATTTAAAACAAGTAAACCCAATAGGTATCCGGTAGCGCCTCCGATGGTTAATAACGGCGCCAATGTGCCTCCTGATGTTCCACTTCCCAACGCAACAGACCAGGAAATAAATTTGAATATACATAACAACAATACTATTTTCATTGGCATTGTTCCTGAAAGCAGGTTTGTAATATTATTATAACCTACACCTAATGTTGTAGGATAAAAATATCCTATGAGTCCAACGATTAATCCTCCTATAGCCGGCCACCACATCCAATGAATAGGAAGTTTTTCAAAAATATCTTCAATAAAATAAACCAGTTTTGTAACTGCTACGGATATCAAACCAATTATAATTCCTACCATGCTGTAAGTTGCGAGTGCCGTGTTTGTAGGAAATGCAATGAGATCAGTCATGGCAAATACCGGCCCTCGTTCAAATAAAAAATGATGGCCTGCCGCACCAGTTATACATGCTAACGTAACGGGAATGATAGAACGCGGCGAAAATTCAAACAATAATAATTCAATTGCCAAACAAATGGCAGCGATGGGGCTTCCAAAAATGGCCGACATACCTGCACTTGCACCTGCTGCCAATAATATTTTTCTTTCATTATGAGTGATCTTAAGTATTTGCCCAAGGGTAGAACCCAATGCACCGCCGGTTGCAATGATTGGTCCCTCTGCACCAAATGGTCCACCAGTTCCAATTGATATAGCAGATGAAATGGGTTTCAGGAATGTAATGGATGGTTTGATCTTACTTTGATTCGTAAGTATTTGTTCCATGGCTTCGGGAATGCCATGGCCACGAATGGCTTTTGAACCATAGAAAGCCATCAGACCAACAATAATTCCACCGATTGCAGGAATTACAATCACCCAAAGTCCTAAAGTATTGTTTGCAGGACTTGAATGATAGATGGAAAAATTACTATGAAAAGAAATGTTGGTAATAAGATCAATAAGATAAATAAGTATTTTGGCAATAAAGCTAATTCAACCAGCTACTAAAATAGACAACGCAGAAATTGTTAAGAGCCTTTTTTTATTTTGGCCCATTTCAGGCTGAATATGTTCTGCTTCTAACGTTGAACTTAGTGATATTGATATAGGAATTCTATCATGCCCTGTTTTCATCCTGAGGAATTTCTTGCAAAGCAAAATTACCTAACTGTCAATAAGTACGATATTAGAATATGATTAGAATTTTTATTGCCTTTGACTTTAGTCAACGGAACAAAAAAATCTATGAATCAGTGGCGAAAAATCATTTATGATTTTCAGTAATAGCTTTTGATTTTTCATTAATGAGATCCAGATCACAAATTTCATTTTTAGCACTGGGCTTATATTGCTTTTGATAACAATCTAAGCATGATCTTTATGATCCATGTTTTAAAAGAAGAGCGGTCTCTCCATCAATGATCTTTTCAATGATCTTCTGATCTGATTATTGTTCAAATTGTTTTATGTTACTTATTAAATTAATTGATATTTTTTGCCAATCAAAACCAGTTTATATCCAAAAGAGTAGGGGTAGTAGGAAAAGGTTACAGCAAAATTATGTTTTTTTACTACAGGTTAAAAAGTTGATAGGGTTGATAAAGTTAACGGAAGCGTCCCCATTATTAACTTTATCAACCCTATCAACTTTATCAACTTTCCTAAGCGTTCACCTTCTGCATATAAGCAGTAATGCCGCCTTTTAAATTATATAAATTATTGAAGCCGAATTTTTCTTCCAGCTCACGAATGGCTTTTGCGCTGCGGCCACCCATTTTGCAATGAACAACTACTTTTTTATTGCGGGAAATTTTATCAGCATTGTCACTAACGGTTGCTAACGGTATTAATAATGCACCAATATTTACTTCTTCATATTCACCTGGTTCACGTACATCGATCACCTGTATATCTTCGCCGGATTCTTTCCATTGATCAAATTCATCAACGGTAATTTCTTTGATCGCTTTTTCAACCGCTTTCATTCCACAGAATTGTTCATAATCCACCAATTGCTTTATGGTTGGATTTTTTCCATTTAATGGATTGTTTTCATTGCGACTGATATTGAAAGTCCTTGTTTCAAATGTCAATGCATCAAAAACAAAGAAACGTCCAGACAAATTATCGCCAATGCCTGTTACAACTTTTATTACTTCACTTGCCTGTAAGCAACCGATAATGCCTGGTAATACACCAAGTACACCACCTTCTGAACAATTAGGAACCAACCCTGGTGGTGGCGGAGTAGGATAGAGATCCCTGTAATTAGGGCCTACGTTTCCTTTAGCATCTGTATAATTAAAAACAGAAACCTGTCCTTCAAATTGAAAAATGGATGCATACACATTGGGCTTGTTTAGCAATACACATGCATCATTTACAAGATAACGCGTTGGAAAATTATCTGTGCCATCTGCAACTACATCATAATCCTTAACAATGTCAAGTGCATTTTGTGAAGTAAGCTGTGTATTATAAGTTATGATATTGATGTGTGGATTCAATCCCTGCAAACGTTGTTTTGCAGCTTCTACTTTTGGTTTGCCAATTTCAGTAACGCCAAACAATACCTGCCGTTGAAGATTACTGTCATCAACAACATCAAAATCAACAATGCCTAAAGTGCCAACACCTGCAGCAGCAAGATAAAGCAGCACCGGGCTTCCTAGTCCGCCCGAACCAATGACCAATACTTTTGCGCCTTTTAATTTTTGTTGGCCGGCCAATCCAAATTCTGGAATAATAATATGCCTGTTGTAACGTGCATATTCTGCAGGGGAGAATTGTATATTTTCGGTATTCATGTTGTTTATTTTTCTTTATGATGTTGATATCAGACATCAGCAATCAGAAGTCAGAAATCTTTTCTTAAATCTTAAATCTTAAATCTTAAATCTTAATTCCGCCTGCGATAGCTGGAATAATACTAATAACCGTATCCGCTTTCACCGCAGTATTTTCCTGCTGAAGATTACGGATATCATCGTTGCCAACAAAAATGTTTACAAACGAACGGATATTACCTGATTCATCCAGCAAATGTTTTTTAAGATCAGGAAAATTCAATGCAAGTTCATTGATGGTTTCTTTGATACTTCCTCCGCCGATTTCTACTTTGGAAGTGTTGTTGGTAAATTTTCTTAGTGGGGTAGGTATGATAACCGTTGGCATGATTGGGATTGTTTATATAATTGTTATGGAATAATTTGTTCTTCTTCAAATTGCGATGATTCATTCAATCGCCATGATTGAATGGTATTAAATGTTTTTTCCTTTATTGAAACGATCACGTACGAAAAATAAACCTGTGCAGCTACACGATCATGTTCAGAAGGAATAGAAGGATGATTTGGATGCGAATGATAAATGCCCAGCAATAGCAAATTATTTTCATCTGCATATCTTTCTGCATGCATATAATCCATCGGCGATATTTCAAACCGCCTGCGCTTATCGCCTTCCTTTGAATTGTGTACGATCAATGATGTTGTTACTGTACGCATATCTCCTTCTTCTTTGCCAAACATAAATCCACAACATTCATCAGGAAAACTATTGATACCATCAGCGATCATTTCATCCGTTGGTTTTGATTCTATTTTCAACATAATTAAAATAATTGTTTGATCACTTCTTTGTATTTGTCTGCGTTATCCGGTAAAATAGTTACGATAATTCCTTTGTCAATTTTATGTGCAACTCTTATCGCACCTGCAAGGTTAGCCGCAGAAGATGGACTAATCATCAAACCCTCAGTCTCAGCCATTCGTTTTATAATATCATACGATTCTTCCGTTCCCACCTGTATCATTTCATCAGCAACACCTGAATCATAGATGGCAGGCACAATCGCAGTTTCCAAATGCTTCCATCCTTCAAGTCCGTGCATCGGAAAATCTGGTTGCAAAGAAATAAGTTTTATAGCAGGAACCAATGACCTTAATCTTTTACCTGTTCCTACAAACGTGCCTGTGGTGCCAAGTCCGGCAACAAAATGTGTAATGCCCGGCAATTCTTTATAAATTTCCATGGCCGTTGTAAAATAATGTGCCTTCCAGTTATTCGTATTTGTATATTGACTTGCATAGAAATATCGTTGCGGATATTTTTCAGCCAATGATCTTGCGACTTCCTGTGCGCCATCTGTTCCTTCAAATTTTGAAGTATAGATTATATCTGCACCCAATGCCTGTAAAATATTTTTTCTTTCCTGTGAAGCATTTTCCGGGAGGCAAAGTGCTACTCTTAATCCAAGTTCACGTGCAATGGTAGCATAAGCAATACCCGTATTTCCACTGGTTGCATCAAGCAATATTTTATTGCTGTTGTATTCACCCGCTTCAATGGCATTGCGTATTATATTATAGGCAGGCCTTGTTTTAACGCTACCGCCTAGCTGCATCCATTCCTGCTTGGCATAAATGGAAATATTGTTCTTTGTAAAAAGTTTTGTGATCTTAAACAAAGGCGTATTACCTACCTGTTGTTGTAGTGCCTGCGTCCTTTTTAAAAGGTTATTATCAGCGGGTATGATCTTAATGTCCGGCATGTTCATGTTTAAATAAAAAACTCCACATTTTAGTGGAGCTGAATGATCAGTTTATAATATCCATGGTTATCCTCCACAAATAACCTTCCATTGGTTTTAAAATCGGCATTCGATAAAACATCATGGATATCAACCTTGAAGTTAATCCCATTTTGACGATTGTGCAAGAGTGAAAAGACCCTTTTGCAAAACCTTAAACGTCATTAAAGGCAAATTATTTTAATATCTTAATAATTTAATATTCAAATTGAAACGAGTCTTTTAGGTGGTATCGTTAACGAATGGGTTTTTGAACTTATAAAAGGATTGTTTATCGGGATACGAGATACGGTATAAGTCCTTCGTGAAATGTCACATAATCGAATCTGATCTTCATTATCGTAGTTCTCTTTTCTTGATCTCGAATCTCGAATTCAGTTTCTTCAAAAAAAAATGGCCCTCCGTAGAAACGGAGTGCCTTTCGATTGCTTGCCATATGAAAATCTTTACAGCTATGCTGTTGAGTTATATTTTTATATCAACCTCAGATGAGGCGCTCTTGAATTCCTGCCTTAAAATGTATTCCTGCTGTTTAATTCTTTTCTAAAACGAAATTAGCTTTTACATTTCCCGCCTTCAAATCATCTTATTTCTCATTTTACTATGCTAAAAGGCACTGTAAAATCCTAAAACCCTTTACTATACTGTGTTTTAGCATATTTTTTTCATGATACCCAAGTGTTTTTGGGATATATAAATTATTCTAATTTCTTACTGGATACTGCATGTTGAATCGAAAGAACTTAAATTTCTTCGAAGAATAAGGATTATATAGAATAAACGCAAACTCTTTACGGGACTCTGACAGTTGGTTTTGCGCTCTTTGCTTTTCTTTTTTGCTTTGCATAAATCTGAAGCCTTATCTCACGCAAAGCAAAAAAGATAAATACAAAAGAGGCTAAGAATATTTTTAAACTTTAAGCAATCTTTCATTGCTTAAAAATAAACGAGATAACAGTTTGGGGCTATCTGCAGCATCCAGTACCTAGCATCATCTCAAAAAAAATGGCCCTCCGTAGAAACGGAGCGCCTTTCGATTGCTTGCCATATGAAAATCTTTACAGCTTTTGCTGTTGTATTAATTTTTTATCTAAATTGCCGCCGTATCTGAGGGTACAGCCTTTTGATTGCCTGCCTTTTTCGATTGCCTGCTATATGTTGTTTGTTGCTGATATCCGGTTAACCTGACATGCACTTTCTTATATGAAATTAATCGCAGTTAGCGTTACATTCAAACCAACTTGTTTTATATTTTACAATCTTAAAAGATACTTTAATGGTATTAAACCATTACCAGCATTGAGTTTGACGAAAATTAATTAATGATGCCCAACCGTTCTACAGACATATTATTTCAATTGATTCATTCTTTAGAGAAGTCTGAAAAACGAAACTTTAAACTTTATATTCAAAGAAATTCAGGGAATAAAGATCTTAAGATCATTGAACTTTTTGATGCCCTGGAAAAAATGAATGAATATGATGAACAGCTTCTTTTAAAAAGGCTTTCATCCATAAAGAAACCGCAGCTTTCTAACACCAAGGCGCACCTGTACAAACAATTACTTGCCAGCCTGCGCCTGATAAAAACACAAGAGAGCATCGATCTTCAACTGCACGAACAACTTGATTATGCCCGCATTCTTTATAATAAAGGTTTGTACCTGCAGAGTCTTAAAATTTTAGAAAAAGCAAAAGAGCTTGCCATCAATTATAACCAGGATAGTTTTTTGATCCAGGTAATATCGCTTGAAAAAAAAATAGAAATATTGCACATCACACGCAGTATGCAGGATCGTGCCGACAGGTTGAGTATGGAGGCGGATGATATCAATGAAAAGAGGAGCATGATCACGAAGCTTTCTAATCTTGCATTGCAATTGTATAGTTGGTATATTAAGAATGGTCATGCACGCAATGAAAAAGATGAAGCAGGTATTAAATCTTTCTTTAAAACACATATGCCAAAAGAGGCGTATAAACAAACAGCTTTTTATGAGCGACTTTATTTTTACCAGAGTTATTGTTGGTTTGCTTTTATTCGCCAGGATTTTTTAATGTATTACCGCTATACACAAAAATGGGTTGATCTTTTTCATGAACATGAGATCATGATTGGCGTGGATACTGGTCATTATATAAAGGGAATGCATAACCTGCTAAATGCTCATTTTGACCTGCGGAATTACAAGCAATTTGATATTACGCTTAAAAAATTTCAAAAATTTTCCGGGTCGGAAGTTGCGAACAGGCACGATAATAACCGCATACAAACTTTTGTTTACATCAATAGTGCATTGTTGAACCAGCATATTAGCCTTGGTACTTTTAAAGAAGGACTGGCTCTTGTAACATCTGTTGAAACTAAATTAAACGAGTATGTGCTTTACCTTGATCGCCACCGCATACTTGTGTTCAATTATAAAATTGCTACTTTATATTTTGGCGCTGCTGAGTATGAAAAATGTATCGATTACCTGCGCAAGATCATCAACGATCATGTTGATTTAAGAAACGATCTGCAATGTTATGCCAGGCTGCTTCACCTGATCGCTCATTATGAATTGGGAAATGCAGATATCATTGAACACCTTATCAAATCTGTTTATCGCTTCATGGCGAAAATGGAAAATCTTACGGTGATTGAAGAAGAAACATTTAAGTTCCTGCGTAAAACATTTCATGTATCAGCCAGTAAATTGAAACTTGAGTTTGAAAATTTTCTAAACACTATAAAAGCGTTTGAGCATAGCCGTTTTGAGACACGTGCGTTTGCATATCTGGATATTGTTTCCTGGCTTGAAAGTAAAGTCCATCAGCAACCGATGAGTAAAATTATAAGAGAGAAGTATCTTATGAGTAGGAGGAAAATGTAAAATGTAGAGTGCAAAATGCAAAATGTAAAAGTGAAGCTTCTTTATGAGTGAAAGTATTTTCGTTTAATGAAAATACTGACTTTTACATTTTACATTCCTGATTTTACATTTTACATTTCCTCAAAGTATCATCAATCCACAACCCCTCACATCACTATTATCCAATCGTCCTATAATTTCAAAACGCCCGTCCTTGTATAATTTCCCTGCATCATCAGTAGCAATAAAGGAACAGCTATAAAGATTTGCAAGGTCAATGATGTTAACAGCGCCGGATGCAAATTTACCCTGGATATTATTGGTCAAACGAATATCAAAAGGATCATCTTCTGCACGCAAAACTATTTTCATCCATGGCGGACAATTGAAAATACCGTTGCCTTTTGAATATGCCTGTGATAATAATTCAGTCATTCCATATTCAGAATGAATTTCGGCTAACTCAAAATGTTGTTTCAATTGTGTATGTACTTCTGCTCTTGTAAGTTCTTCTCTTCTTCCTTTCATTCCGCCGGTTTCCATGATGGTTGTGTATTGCAGTTTAATGGAATATTTTTCTGCAAAATCAAGCAGCGCATAAGTAACGCCGATCAATAAGGTAGGTTGTTTGTTTTTTTCGTTTGCCAGTAAAGTATGGTAAAGTTTTTCTGTATCATATAAATAAAAACCGCTTGAAGGATGATTACTTTGATTGATCAATTCATTAACCATATATACCAATGATGAATGTTGTCTTTCCAAATAAGAAGGTAGTAATCCAATGATAGAAAGACCTGCAACATTGCCATAGAATAATTTAAAAGCTTTCAAAAAACTCTCTTCATATAAATATTTATCTTTTACATGATGTTTGCTGTTGATAGAACCTGTCGTTCCGCTACTTTCAAAAATAACAGCAGGATCAAAATCGCCAGACATTATTTTCTTTGTTTTAAAAAACTGGATTGGTAAGAATGGAATCTTATCAAGACTGCCCACTTTTTCAGGGAGAATCTTTATCGCCTGGCAATATTGCCTGTAGATTTCGTTGTTCGTATATTGAAAATGAAATATTTGAATCGCCCATTTTTCAAAATCATCATCGTTGAAGTTGAAAATTTGATTCCTGATATCGATATCGTTTTGGACTATGTTCATGACAGGCTGCAAATTTCCGGCTTTTTATTAAGAAGCTGTTTGGAAATGTAAAATGATTTGAAAATTTGAAGATTTGAAAATGTGCTAATGAAGCCAGGTGAAATTTCACAGTATTTGAGTTCAAAAAATGCCTTTCATCTCCAAATTTTCAAATAATCAAATCATAGATTGCTATGTCATTTTCTATCATTAAATTTGAGTACAATTTAAAATGATGCGAGCAACAATATTGGTACTTGTAATTGGATTAATCTTTTCTTCCTGCAGTAAGGATAAATATACAAGTGCGCCACAGATAAAATACAAATCATTAACTTCTAATGTTTATGATAATACAGCACAGTTTGCTCCTTCTATTGTTTTTTCTATAACAGATGCAGAAGGTGATCTTGGGGATACTGCAATCATACATATTAAGAATTTACTTTCAGGAGATTCAATTGAAGTAGGTTTTCCAAATTTGAACGGTGCAACTAAGAAGAATTTAAAAGCAGATGTAACAGCATCAATAGGAAGATTACAAGGTTGTTTTGCTGCAAATCCTCCGGGCCATATCGATACCATGTACTATGAGGTTTATGTTACCGATTTTGCAAAAAACAGAAGCAATACCATTGTTACCGGTGATCCCATTTACCAACAATGTCAATGATGAAATGGCTGCAATTCATCCTGTCTCATTCTATTTTCATTTCTATTTGTGCAATTGGATTATGTTATCAAACATTCCTGTTGCTCCATATTCCTCCCAATAATTATATTTATGGATTGATTTTTTTTTCTACGCTAAGCAGTTATAATTTTTACTGGATCATTAGCAAATATTATTTTAATAAGGAAGTTCCTGTAGGTACATTTTTAAAACAACAATTTTCCAATGTCTCACTGTTCCTGGTAGCCGCTGCAGGGCTGTTATATTGTTTGATTTATTTGCAGGGTATTATTCCTGATATTATTGTAGCTGTATTCCTAACATTGTTGTATAGCGTACCATTGTGGCCGGTAAAAAAACTTGCATTTACCCGCAAGGCAGGATTTTTAAAAACAGTGTTGCTTTCTTTTACATGGACATACGTTACGGTGATCATCCCGGCACAACAGTCAATACCCATCAATAATTTATCAGTTGCATTATTATTCTCCGCAAGATTTCTATTCATGCTTATGCTTTGTATAATTTTCGATTCAAGGGATATACAAGTTGATAAGATACATGCATTACGAAGCCTTGCAACAGATGTAAGCAAAAGAACATTGAGCATGATCATGGGCATTGTCTTTTTCTTATACCTGGCCTGTGGTTTTTTCCTTAGATATTATTTTGACGACAACACACAAGTCATTGCTTTTCTAATAACAGGTTTTATTACATTGTTGGTTTATCGCATGTCTTTGAAGAAACAGGGTTATTTTTTTTATTATTTTTTGGTAGATGGGTTGATGTTGTTTTCTGCAATTGCAACATTTGTCGCAAGTATTTAGTTAATTTGTTTTCTTAAAAGATAAACAATGACAAAAGCTTTAAAAACAAAACGCACTTTACCCCATACTTCCTATACATTTTTAAGAAATTATATCAACAATTCATCGCCTACTGGATTTGAAAGCAGTGGCCAGAAATTATGGCTCAATTACATTCGTGATCATGTAGATACTGTGTTTACCGATCCTTATGGAACGGCAGTTGCTGTGATCAATCCCGATCATCCTTTTAAAGTTGTTATTGAAGCGCATGCCGATGAAATAAGCTGGTTTGTAAATTATATTTCACCCGAAGGATTGATCTATTTAAAACGCAATGGCGGTGTTGATCACCAGATCGCACCATCCATGCGTGTGTTGATACAGGGAAAGAAAGGAATTGTAAAAGCTGTATTCGGCTGGCCCGCCATACATACCCGTATGGGCAATGCGGATGCAAAAGAACCACAACCAAAAGTTGATAATTTATTTTTGGATTGCGGTGCACGCAATAAAAAAGAAGTAGAAGCATTGGGCATTCATATCGGTGCTGTTGCTACTTATGAAGAAGGATATGATGAACTGGCGCATGATTTTTTAATAGGCCGTGCATTCGATAATCGCATTGGTGGTTTTATGATCGCGGAAGTTGCACGATTGCTAAAAGCAAATAAGAAAAAACTTCCTTTTGGTTTATATATTGTAAATGCGGTGCAGGAAGAAATTGGTTTGCGTGGTGCTGAAATGATTGCACGCAGGATAAAACCCAATGTTGCTATTGTAACAGATG
>JBDTLP010000075.1:0-25202 GCA_039934735.1 Ferruginibacter sp.
TATTCACCTATTCACCTATTCACCTATTCACCTATTCACCTATTCACCTATTCACTCTACTTCTACCAATTGTTCTGCAAGCTGGACCGGTGCCGAATAGCTTTGGCCTTTTTTTGCTAAATAACATTCCCTGAAAAAATGATCATATTGCCCAATGATCTTTTCCCAGGTGTAATCTGTTTTTATTCTTGCATAATTATTTTGAATAAAATCTTCGTTGTATAATTTTTTGTATTGTTCGATGATGGCACATACTTCTTTTGCATCACTGAAATACAAAGCATTTTCTTTAAGGATGCTTTTGTTGAAAGCGTTGGAATGTGCCGCAATAAATGCGCCATCGGCCATGGCTTCCAATAATGAAGGATTGGTTCCTCCAACACTATGGCCATGAAAATAAACAGCTGAATATTTTACAATACCTATCAGTTTATGCTGATCGAATATAGCACCAAGAAAAACAATTCTTTGATCATCTTTATATTTATGGACCAGGTGTTTACCAAAAGCGTTTCCTGTATTTCCAATAACGATGAATTGTTTTGTTGACTTGCTCATGTGAAATCCATCCAACAACATTTCAATATTATTCTCAGGTTCCATGCGTGCCATCAATAAAAAATATTCTCTTTCTTTAAGATTATATTCTAAGAGGCCGTTCATACCAACATCTTCCGTAAGGTCTGCACCATAAGCAATGTATTTGGAATTAATTTGATACTTTTCGTCGAGATATGTTTTTATAACAGGTGAATCCGCTACATGATAATGACTACCTGAAACAGCTAACTTCTCCGCATATTTTAAAAATTTCTTTACCGGGTTTGAATATTTTGCACGGTTCCATTCAAGGCCATCCATATTTGAAATGATGAGGCTTTTTTTAGGATACAATATTTTCCAGACAGAACTGCTTGTATAACCAAGCATCAGGATAATATCAAAATTCCGTTTGCGTGCATCAATGATACAATTCAAATCATAGATGAATTGGCCGGCAGTTCCTAATAAATATTCCGGGTCAAAGCAATGAATGATCGGCACGCCGTTCCATGTTTTTTCCTGGTAAGGATGCTTATGGGAATTATACACCATTACATCATGACCCTTCTTCATGAGCCCGATAGAAAGATGTTCAGCTACCTGTTCAAAGCCTCCGTATTGATTGGGTATTCCCCTTGTGCCAAGTATGCCTATTTTTAATCCCATATATATTTTTTTCCGTTCATACGCTCCTATTGTGTGGAAGGTTGCTTGTTGTTAGAAATAAAAGATAAGTATTTTTTCTGAAATACTTCGTCCCGGTAAACCAATGCAATATATTATCTATACCTTTTATTATCAAACAATTCAAAAATCAGGTGATGCAGCATTGTTTGGCAGGTTCTTTTTTCCTGAAAAAATAAAAAAAGAAAAGAAAAAGCCATAGAAAAATATCCCCTTATTTACAACAAGTAAATTTTCAGAAAAGGATACAATCGCAATTACCGAAAGAAAACAAAAAAACAAAAGATCTTTCTTTTTAAATGATTGCCAGAAACCCCATAACAATGTAAGTGAGTAGATCAATAGACCAAGCACACCTGAATTAATGAGGAAGCTAAGGTATTGATTGTGTACATTCATTGCATTGAGATAAGAAGAATACATTTTTCTTTTAAAATATATTTCTTTTAGCAAGGGAGTTTCTGTTCCACTTCCATGTCCAATAATTGGTGCATTCAAAATAAGGTTATAGGAAGCTTCCCATCTTTGCAGGCGTGTATCATTTTTTAAAATATTTGAATGTTGTTCAAAATCATTTTTTAAATCTATTATGAAACGTTCTTTTAAAAAATCAAATGAAGCAATCAATGCAATTCCAGAGAAAGTGATAAGAAACGCTGTCAGGAAAAAGAAAAGTCTTTTTTTTCCTTTCAGCATAAAGAAAGGAGCAATATTAATTACGACCAGGAAAGCAATACATACAGCTCTTGATCCAAGCTGAAGAAGGCCGGCTAATAATATAACAACGCTGATAATAAAAATAATCCGGTGCCATTTATTTAATTCAGAAAATAATAGCTGTAATAAAAACACCAATGAAATTAGTACATACAATGAAAGATACGTTGCATGCAAATTTAATGGCTCGGAAAAATGATGATTGAGAAATGCTGCAGACGCAAGTGTTTTAAAAGGAAGTTTATTGTGAATGATAACATGGACAGCGTCAAAAAAAAGATATGCAACAACAAGTGTACAACACATACTAAATGCAAGAAGCAACTTGTAACGATACTTATAAAAATCCAAAGATATAATGCTGAATAATAAAGGAAATAAAAATATAGCCAATTGTCTTGTAAGAATATCCCAGCCATTATTTGAATCCGAATAAGTTGCAGAAATAGCGGTAACAAAAAAAACAGATTGAAGAATAAAAGTTTTACTGCCAATTCCTTTAAGTTCATCTTTCCTTACATACAACAATGAATGTACAATAAAGCCTAAGAGTATGATTGTACTGTAAAAGCGATCAAAAGGAAGTGAAATTAAAAAAGCAAGCAGGTGATAATATGCTATCTTATTTTTAAACCTGTCATCAACATAAAACAGTTGCGACATTTTTGTATCAGTAGCATTCATTGAATAATTGCTCATGATGAAACTGGTTGTAATAATTTATAAAACTTCACAGCACTTTTCTCCCAGCTATAATTTTGTTCTATTTTTTTTGAAACCTCACCGGTAAATCCTGCAGGCACAGGATTATTAATCATATCCTGCAGTTTATTTTTAAAATCTGCTTCGTCATCCGGGTCAAAAGTATAAGGATCAAAAAAATAAAAATCTTTCATCGCAGTAACATTTGAACAAAGTACCGGTGCCCCGCAAATGGCAGCTTCCAATGGAGGAATACCAAACCCTTCACCTTTTGATGGATATACAAATAAAATACAGGCTGTATAAAATGCAGCAAGATCTTCCTGTGGAATATTACTGAGAAAGTGAATGTATTTTTTTTGTTCAGCCTTCAGTGAATTTAATAAAGCGGATAATTCCGGAACATCCATGGACTTATTACCAATAAAAACCAATGGTATATTTTTTTTGTAAAGTTCCAGGCTTAAATATGTTTTCAATAAGAGCACATGATTTTTCCTTGGCTCAATCCTGCTTACATAAAGTATATAATTGCTAAGGGCATACTGACTATTTATTTTCTTTCGGGCATCATCTGCAGAAATAAAATGTTCCCCAAATGAATGATCTACTGCATTTGGGATAACATGAATTTCAGAAACAGGCGTTCCATAATGTTTTGAAATAGATTGTCGTGAATATTCTGATACAGTCGTTTTTACCTGTGCCCGTAAAAAATATTTTTTAAAAAAGATTGATCTTAGTTTTGAGTAAATGGGGGGAAAATATTGCGGCATCTCTTTATACACCAGGTCGTGCAGTGTTACAATATACCTGCAGTTATTTATTGATCGTGGACTTACATACTGAAAATGTGCATAGTCAAACCTGTATTTTTTTATCAATGCAGGAATGTCTGAAAGCATCCTGCGAATGCCAATATGTTTATACTTCAGTATCCTTGTTTCATCAAGCGCAGGAAAAGCAGTTGCAATCCTGTTCGTATTATACGCCCCCATATATACATCAACATCCGGGTGATGCTTTAAAATAGCTGTGTACAATTCACGGATAAACGTTTGCGCTCCCTGTAGTTCTTTATCAAAACTATGAGCATCAACAAATATTTTTATTTTTTTATCCATGTGTTTTCATGCCATCATTAAAGGCTCTTATTTTGATGATCCGAATTTTGAATAAATGTTAGCAATAAAATTTTGCGGCATATAAGAAAGGATAAACAAAAAATAGCCATGCATGTCTAAAAAATTAATGCGCAAAGCTTTCCTGATATTTGCTCTTGCCTTTTGAGGCTGATAATTATTCCAGAGAAATTTTTTTGCAAGCAAATTATAATAAGCACCTTTTTTTGAATTGGAATTATTTTGTTCCCTGATCAGTTTCAATAATTTTTCTCCCTCTTCCTGGTTGATCTCCCCTGTTTTTAAAGCTTTTTCTTTAATAGCATGAAAAGCGACTGGCCGCTTACGTTCATCCATCGTAAATGAAGTTGGGTTGAGGCGCACTTTTACCAACGATTCAGAAAGATTGTACATTTTACCACTGTCATGAATTTTTTGCCAAAGCAAATGATCTTCAAAACTATGCGCATGCACATTATATCCTATTGACGCCACCACATCTTTTTTGTACATAACCGAACTATGAATAAAAGGGCAAATATTGTATGGCATTAAAAGTAACTCGTCGTTCGTTTTATAAGGGGGATCATAAGTAAAAATATAATTACCGGTTGCATCCATATAATCTACGGCTGCGCCAACAATCATATAAGCTGGATTTGCCTTTAAAAATTCATATTGTTTTTCCAGGCGCTGCGGAAAACAAATATCGTCAGCGTCAAAACGGGCAATAAAAGTTGCACGGGCATGTTTAAGGCCGGTATTCAATGCGCCTGCTACACCCTGGTTTTCCTGGTTAATAACTACGATCCGTTTATCATTAAATGATTGGATGATTGCAGCAGTATCATCTGTTGATCCATCATCAATAATAAGAAGTTCAAAATCACTAAATGTTTGCGCCAATACAGAATGGATTGCATCGGCAACATAACCGGCGGCATTGTAAACAGGCATCAACACAGTGATCTTTATATCATTCACGCTCTTCTGTTTTAGCATGTTGTTTAATATCTATGAAGATCATTAATTCAAACAAGACCACAATGGATAATTGCTCAAACCAATATTCTACAAAAAAAGCGGACAATAGTATAAAAAATAATGGCAGCCCATAACTCAGTTTTTTACGATGCCTATAGAAATAACCGATGTAGAAAAATAAAAATGCTGCAAGCCCAACCAATCCGTACTCAGATAATAATTGTCCATATACAGATGCGGGATTATTTACGATAGAATGAGCATCCGCAGACTTTGTAAAGAAAGAAGCATACACTGCAAAATGATTGGCAAAAAAATCGTTGCCAACATACATATATTTTGCCGGGTAACTTCCCACTATATTCAAACCAGTCGTTTTAAATGCAAGCTTAGAAGAAAAATTACCCGTGCCATCTCCAGTAATTATTTTATTTGGATGATCTTCTAAAAATGCAGCTAACTGGTAAAATGCTACAAGTTTACCAGGCGCTCTTTCCGGGTATTTTTTTACCAGCATGAAGGGATCTTTACTGCGGCTATACATAAAAGTGAGTAGCTGCTGCTGAAACGCAGTTTTATCTTTTTTACTTTGAAATGGAGCAGAGTGAATACTTGGCATTTCAATCTCAGGTCTTTCTACAAAAGCATCAGGCAAATCCTTTATGCCCTCCTGCTTTAGCAATTGTTCTTTGGCAAGCCGCTCCCTGTCAAGGCTATCCATGTATAATTGTGCGATCTTTTCATTTTTCTCGTCGGGACTTAATATGCTGTCTGGCTTATCGGTTATCCTAACTACCTTACTGTCTTTTTTTACATGGGGATTATTGGATGGAAAATAATCATTGAATTTTTCGACGATGTATTTATCGTTTTGCGGAGAAAATTTTGCAAGAAATGTGATGAGGAAAATAAGACAAATTATCATGACGGACTTTTGCTCTTTGTTACTTCTAAATATAAACAAGTAACAAAAAGTGCCAACAAGGATAATATTTGTAAAGTTGCTTGCAGTTAAAAGCAATATACACATGCACGCAATAACCATTAAATATTTCCTTTGCGAAAGAAAATAAATAACCCCAAAAGCATTTATCAGCGCATTTGCGGTAGATGTATCAAAAGATATTCCTTTAATATAATCTCCTGTATTGATAAAATATTTTTGGTAATTTCCCTGGTAAAGAAATGGATTTTGAATACCTATTTCAAAAAGGATCATAGTAACATTGAGCAGCGAGCATACAATATTAATAATGAAAAAAAGTAAAAGTGTATTATGAAGAATATTGATCTCCTTTTTATCTACAAACGTTTTTACCTGGTGAATAGCTAGTATACAGAGTGTCCAGAAAAAAATGCCTGTTAATAACGATAGTGAATAATTTAAAGTAAAATACCGGTACAGTAACCAGTTGATAATTGCTATTCCAATTACGATCAAATAAAATAATGGAAGTCGGGTGTTTTTAATTTTAAAGCCAAACCGAAAATCTGGATTTAAAATGTATATTATAACCAACGCCCCAATCTTCACTACCAGCTTTACATCCATGAACAACAAGAGGAAAAAAAGTAATCTCCATTCTATTGTCTTTCGGTTATATTTTAAGAAAAATGCACTAAGCCTGGTGTTCATTATTTTTTCTGCAGTTAATTATTAATATTCCCGGCAACGGTTGCTATGTTATTTATACGCAACCAAACTGTATCAGGTTGCATGAATTAATTATTGATACATGGTATGTAAAGTCTTCCAGTCGCGCCGCCTGAATTGTTTCAAAACAAAAATGCCCAATAAGAATATTACAGCAGGTATTATTATTCTTACAAAACCATTTGCAATATTCACATCTACAATATAGCCACTCAAAAAAGCAATTGCCGGCCATATTAATAAACGAAGTCGTCTCCCTTTTGTCATTGAAAAACCGGTTTTGTACAGGTACAAAACCGATTGAACAAATATACTTAAAAACAATGCCAGCGCTGCTCCTTCATTTTGCCAAACAGGAATAAGAATGAGACAGAAAATTACATTAACGATCAGCGAAATGATCATAATAAAAAATATAAGCTTCATTTTGCCTGTTGCAAAATTAATCGTCCACAAATAATTATTAAGATATAATAATGGCATGCTTGCAGAAAAAATAAGTATTACGTGAATATTGATCGCCCCGTATTTCCCATCTGTAAAAAAATCTATTGCGGGCGTCCATACCTGGTAAAGCACCAATGCAATAAAAGATGCAATAATGATCTTCCATTCTAATAAAAAGGCAATATCAGGAAGCGGTGCAGCAACATCAACTTTCCTGTTAAGCACACGGGTGAACAACGGCAACAATACTGTTTGTATGATCAGCAAAGGCAATGTTGATACTTCAAAAACTTTGGAAGCAAAACTATACTCTGCCAGTTTGCTGCTTGTTATGATCAATCCTATCAAAATCCAATCGAACCTTGACATGATCGCTGCAAATAATTCTATGCCCGCTTGCGGTAAAGAAGTTTTTACTAATTGCAAATGGCTTTTACGATTGAACAAAATCTTTTGAGGGAAATATTCTACTTTTTTTACAAGAAGGATACACAATAAAAATTCAATAAGATCACCAGCAATAAAAATGATGATTACGTTGGTTAAAGAAAGTTGCTTTAATAAAGCCAGCATAATTAGTCCCGTGCCCCTGACAATATTTGATCCAATAGACATATAGAGTAATGTGCGAAATTTTTCCAGGCCTGTAACCATTTGTTTGTAAGGCGTAGAAAAAAAAACAAACAACTTACCAATGCCAAGAAATAACAGCATGGTTTGCTGTGGAAATAATCCCGGCAGTAAAAAATAACTCAGCAATAGTATTGCGTAAAAAAAAATGCCTGTAAGTATTACATGAAATACGTACGCAGAAAAAATAGTTGATTTATCTTCTCCTGCAGCTATTTTTTGAACGATCACTTTATCAATTCCAAAAGAAAGTATTGTAAATGCAGTGAGTAATACCGCCAGGGCCCAGTTGATATTGCCAAATGTATTTTTATCAAACCATTTTGAAAGCGCATAGAAGATCATCAAACCAAATAACTGGTTAATGATCAGTTGTACTGTATTTGCTGAAATATTCTTTAGAAACCTGTTTTGCATAATTCGCACCGGTTGTAATAACCAATACATAATAATACGTAATTATGAATAAAAAAATGAAATTTAAACCCAACGGCTATAATACTAATAATATATTAAAAAAATCCTGGCCCTGTGGCAACCCTATCAGGATAATTAACGTTTAATAGTAACCGTAAAGCATTCGTATGGTTGGTAGTGGCGTGTCGGGATAGTTTTTATTTGCATGACTGCTGGTAAAATTTAATAGACTTTTATCTGATGAGTAGAAAAAAAATAATTACAACAACATTGCTGGTTTTGGTTTTGATGGCTTCCGGCATTGGTTATTATCTATATAATAAGGGGCCTGTTGATGTGCAGGATAGCAGTTCGGTAAAAACAAATGCTGCAGGACTATATGTTTTATTTATAAAGGACCTGGCCGCAGCTCAAAAAAATTATACTGGAAGGATCCTGGAAGTTTCGGGTGAAGTACATGATATTTCCATTAACCAACAACAAAAGAAAATATTATTATTAAAAACAAATTCAGACGGTGCCTATGTTAATTGCACGATGGAAGAAAACATAGAGAACGTGCATGCCAATGATAAAGTAAATGTAAAAGGAATTTGCAGTGGTATTGGTGAAGGAGATGTGGACCTTGGTATAAAAGGGGATGTTTACTTAACAAGATGTTACCTGGTGAAATAAAAATTATTGTCAGGCTAAGCTTGTCGAAGCCATGATAAGAACTAAGATCGTCTTCGACAGGCTCAGGCTGACAGCAAAATAAATTTTTAATTAAGAAATACATACACGATGAGAAAAATAATTTTTTTGGTAATTGGATTTATGATCATTGCTTACAGCTTCATGGGTTGTAAAAATGATAAAGCGGAATTACTATATCCACCTGACGTTTGCGATACAATAAACGTAACATACAGCAGCAGCATATTACCAATCTTAAGAGATAACTGCTACAGGTGCCATGCAGGAAGTTCTACAGTTGGCCCCTTCAATCTTGATTCTTATAATGATGTCGCCATTCGTGCTGCCAGTGGTGAATTGCGGGGTGCAGTCAATCATCTTTCAGGATTTGTACCTATGCCAAAAGATGCCGGCAAACTAAGTGATTGCAATGTGGCTAAAATAAATAAATGGCTGGATGATGGTTTTCCAAATAATTAAGGGCATCTCTAAAAAACTACCTATCCTCTCCTTTGGAGAGGAATTTAAGGTGAGGTTTAAAGGAAAGTATAGGTTTTTAGAGATGCCCTTAATTGCATTCGATGATCATAACTATAAAAACAAAACACATGAGATCGTTTTTTCTTTTTTCATTTTTAATAACAACAGGCCTTTCAATAAACGCTCAAAAGGTTTATACAAAAAATGGCAGCATTTCATTTTATTCAAAAGCATCAATTGAAAATATTGCTGCTGATAATAGCCAGGTGATGAGCACACTTGACCTGGCATCAGGCCAACTCCAGTTCTCTATTTTGATAAAAGCTTTCCATTTCAAAAAAAGTTTGATGGAAGAACATTTCAATGAGAATTATATGGAGAGTGATAAATTTCCGAAGGCTACATTCAAAGGAAATATTAAGGACCTGAAAATTGATCTTACAAAAGATGGAAGTTACCCCGTGAGTGTTACTGGTGATATGATGATACATGGTGTTACTAAAAACATTACTTCACCAGGAACGATTATTGTAAAAGGCGGAGTTGCTACAGGCAACGCTACTTTTAAAATAAAACTGGCTGATTATAAAGTTTCTATTCCTGCTGTTGTAAAAGACAATATTTCTGAAACAGTTGACATAACAGTCTCGTGTGTCTACGATAAAAAAATGTAAATAATTATTAATACTGCTTAGATGAAAAAAATAATACTAATTGCCGGGTTGAATTTATTAACTGCATCTATGTTGTATGCACAGGAAGGCAAAAAAGATACTGCTGATCTTAAAAAAGATACTAGTGACCTGATGAGCCAGCTTGAAAAAGAAAGCACTCCAGAGACAGTGTATACCAAAGCAACATTTAAAACCACACGTCTTATAAACGGGCACACAGTTGAAAATGTTGGCAAAGGCGTATTGGATGTAAAGATCTCTCACCGGTTTGGAAACATAAATGAAGGTGGTTACCAGCTTTGGGGACTTGATAATGCTACCATGCGTTTTGGATTTGATTATGGTATTACCAACAACATCATGATTGGCGTTGGCAGAAGCACATTTCAAAAAACCTATGATGGCTTTGTAAAAATAAAAATACTGAGGCAGTCAAAAGGCAAACATAAAATGCCAATAACACTTAGTTACGTTCCTACCATTGAATTAAGAACATTAAAATTTGAAGATCCTAAAATAAGCGGCAAAGCATCAAACCGTATATTTTATACACACCAGGTTATTATTGCAAGAAAATTTTCCGAAGGCACTTCATTTCAAATAATGCCAACCTTTGTTCATCAAAATCTTGTTATGCTTGCAACAGATCCTAATAATATTTTTGCATTGGGAATTGGCGGACGTCAAAAGATCAGCAAGCGGGTAAGCATAAACGCAGAATATTATCCTATTATCGGAAAAAGACAAAGCGGTACCACCGATGCACTTTCCGTAGGTTTTGATATAGAAACCGGTGGCCACGTGTTCCAGCTTCATTTTACCAATGCACCCGGTATGGCAGAGCATTCTTTCATTACTCAAACCACCGGCACCTGGGGCAAGGGAGATATATTGTTTGGTTTTAATATTTCGAGGGTGTTTACAATAGGCGGCAAAAAGAAAATGTAACTCCAGGTATTAATGCACATTGAGTATTGTACGTTGTATGTTGAATATTAACGTGAAACTTTGCTTATCGGGAAGTTTGTAAGAAATTTTCAATACCCAACGTACAATACTCAATGTTCAATATTTGCCAACTTCCCGGATTGATCAACATTTTGCAATCCAACCTACATACTTTAACTTTGCTCTCTGGCAGGTGCGGATTTGTTTATTGTTCAACCCCTGCCAGGTTTACCAACAATTGAACTAATAAACGAAATGCATCTCCAAAATACTCTTCTCCGGATTTGACAATCGTTTACCTGTTTAATTTACTGTTTGGTCATCATCAATGCTGAATGTAGCTTATCGCTATTGCAGCTGCTTATTTACAATAGACATACCGATCATTTTTAAAAAGTATTTATATGGCAAACATCAGGAAACTTTTAGAAAAACGCATTCTTATCATCGATGGAGCAATGGGCACCATGATACAGCGCCATAAATTAGAAGAAGCCGATTATCGTGGTGAACGTTTTAAAGACTGGCACACCGATGTAAAGGGTAATAATGACCTGTTAAGTATAACACAACCACAGATCATAGAAGGTATTCATAGCGAATACCTGGAAGCTGGTGCTGACATTATTGAAACAAATACTTTCAGCAGCACTTCTATTGCACAGGCTGATTACGATATGCAATCACTGGCTTATGAATTAAATGTTGCATCTGCAAAATGTGCACGCAACGCTGCAGATAAATTCACAGCTATGAATCCTGCGAAGCCAAGATTTGTTGCAGGTGCTATCGGGCCATTGAATAAAACTTTGTCTTTATCCCCTGATGTAAATAACCCAGGCTTCAGGGCCGTAACTTTTGATGAAGTAGCTGCTGCATATACCGAACAAATAAAAGGGCTTGTTGATGGCGGTGTTGATATCATATTAATAGAAACCATTTTTGATACGTTGAATGCAAAAGCGGCGATCTATGCAACAAAAAATTATTTCAGGAAACTTAATATTCCTGAATTGCCGATCATGATATCAGGTACCATCACCGATGCAAGTGGAAGAACATTAAGCGGGCAAACATTAGAAGCGTTTTACGTTTCCGTTATGCATGCGAAACCGTTGAGCATTGGATTGAATTGTGCATTGGGTGCCTCAGAAATGCGTTCACATATTGAAGAGTTAAGTGAAATTGCTGCATGCTTTACATCCGCATATCCCAATGCAGGTTTACCAAATGCTTTTGGTGAATACGATGAACAACCTCATCAAACAGCGCACATCATTGAAGAATGGGCCGCCAATGGCTGGTTGAATATTGTAGGCGGATGTTGCGGCACTACACCCGATCATATAAAACATATTGCGGATGAAGTTGCGAAATATCAACCAAGAGTATTACCGGTAGTAGAAGACGCTTTGGTTTGAGAAATGTAAAATATATTTCCCAAGAACCGTGGAAATAAATTAAATCCATACTCAGCTAAACTCCATTTTTCAACTCCTTTTCCTCTGTGGTAAAAAAAAATATTATGAGCGAAGCGAAGAATATAAAACCTTATTTAAGATTAAGCGGACTAGAACCATTAACAGTTCGTCCGGAAACAAATTTTGTAAACGTTGGTGAGCGTACAAACGTAACCGGCAGTAAAAAATTTGCACGCCTTATTCGTGATGGCCAATATGAAGAAGCACTATCCGTTGCACGCCAGCAGGTGGAAAGTGGCGCACAGGTAATTGATGTGAACATGGATGATGCCATGCTTGAAGGTGTGGAAGCAATGAGGACTTTTTTAAACTTAGTTCAGGCAGAACCAGATATTGCCCGCATTCCCATCATGATCGATAGCAGTAAATTCGAGATCATTGAAGCAGGGTTAAAATGCGTACAGGGAAAATGTATTGTGAATTCCATCTCCATGAAAGAAGGAGAAGCAAAATTTATTGAACAGGCATTTATATGTAGAAGTTATGGCGCTTCCGTTATTGTAATGGCATTTGATGAAGTGGGACAGGCTGATACAAAAAAACGCAAAGTGGAAATATGTCATCGTGCTTATAAAATTCTTACCGAACAAGTTGGTTATGATCCGCAGGATATTATTTTTGATCCAAATATTTTTGCGATTGCAACAGGTATAGAAGAACACAATAATTATGCAGTAGATTTTATTGAAGCAACAAGAGAAATAAAAAAATTAATGCCCCTTACAAAAGTGAGCGGTGGTGTAAGCAATGTATCTTTTTCTTTTCGTGGCAATGATCATGTACGTGAAGCAATACACAGCGTATTTCTTTTTTACGCTATTACCGCAGGTATGGATATGGGAATTGTAAATGCAGGACAGTTGGTTGTGTACGATGAAATAGAACCACAATTAAAAGCGCTTTGTGAAGACGTGATCCTGAACAGAAACAATGACAACAATGAAGCAACAGAAAAATTGATACAATTTGCTGAAACAGTAAAATCAAAAGGAAAGGAAATTGTAAAGGATGAAAGCTGGAGAAATGATACGGTTGAAAAACGCATGTCGCATTCACTCGTCAATGGCATTACCGAATACATTGAAGCAGATACAGAAGAAGCAAGACAAAAATATCCAAAACCACTGGACGTAATTGAAGGGCCATTGATGGATGGAATGAATATCGTTGGTGATCTTTTTGGTGCAGGTAAAATGTTTTTGCCACAGGTTGTAAAAAGTGCAAGAGTAATGAAAAAAGCGGTTGCTGTTCTTACCCCTTTTATCGAACAGGAAAAAGAAGATAAACGTTTGGCACATATTGCAGCAGGAACTGTAAATGATGAATCAGGCGGGGCTGCAAAAATATTACTGGCAACAGTAAAAGGTGATGTACATGATATTGGTAAAAATATAGTTGGTGTTGTACTTGGTTGTAATGGTTATGATATTATTGATCTTGGTGTAATGGTTTCGGCAGATAAAATTTTATCGGAAGCAAAAAAACACAATGTAGATATCATCGGGCTCAGCGGACTTATTACGCCGTCACTGGATGAGATGGTACATATAGGAAGAGAAATGACCCGCCAGCAAATGAATCTTCCTTTGCTTATTGGTGGCGCTACTACCAGCCGCATGCATACTGCTGTAAAGATCGCTCCTGAATATGACAATGGTGTTGTACATGTACTGGATGCAAGCCGTAGTGTAACCGTAGCCGGGAGTCTATTGAATAAAGAATCTAAACCCATTTTTCTTAAAGAAATAAAAACAGAATACGACAAACTGAAGCTAGATTTTGCCAATAAAAAATCTGTAAAGCAATTCTTAGCCTTTGAAGATGCACAAAAAAATGGTGCTGTTATCAACTGGAAAACTTATCAACCCGTAACACCAACATTTACTGGTACAAAAATTTTAGACAATTATGATCTTGCTGAAATTGCTGAATACATTGACTGGCAGCCATTTTTCATTGCCTGGGAAATGCACGGAAAATTTCCTGCAATATTAAGGGATGAAGTCATTGGTGAAGCAGCAACCAATCTTTACAATGATGCAAAGAAATTATTGAAACAGGTGATTGATGAAAAATGGTTGATTGCTAAAGGTTCTGTTGGTTTCTGGCCAGCAAATAAAGTTGCACCAGATACTGTTGATTTAAAAACGGAAACTGGTGTAATCAAATTAGAATTTTTGCGTCAGCAAATAAAGAAAGCAGCAGGACAACCGAATTTATCGCTTGCGGATTTTATAAGCCCATCCCCACAGACCAATTCAATAATTGAAGATCTTACTAAAGCCCCTTCCCGAGGGGAAGGGGTAGGAACGCCTGGTTATCAATGGGCAGATCCTATTACATATCCATTGCTGAAAGAATACGCATTGCAAATGCGTAATACAGCAACAAAAGCTGAAGAAATTCTTTGGGATCTACTAAAAACAAAACAGCTAGAAGGCTATAAATTTAGAAGGCAACACATTATTGGAAGTTATATCACTGACTTAGTTTGTCTCGATAAAAGATTGGTCATAGAGATTGATGGACTAATTCATCAATTACCAGAAAACAAAGAAGCCGACGAAATAAGAACACAATGGCTAAACAAAACAGGCTTTAAAGTCATTCGCTTTACTAACGAAGAAGTAATAAACAAAACCGAAGAAGCATTAAACACAATCACCAATACATTAAAACAGCAACCCAGTATCAAAGAAAGTAACAATCAAGGTTCCCCCTCCGGGGGTCAGGGGGCCGACTATATGGGTGCTTTCAGCGTAACCATTCAAGGTATCGAACCACACATCAAACGTTTCGAAAAAAACCTTGATGACTACAACAAAATAATTTTACAGGCCCTTGCCGATCGTTTGGCTGAAGCATTCGCAGAATTACTTCATGCAAAAACACGTACTGAATATTGGGGTTATGTAACTGATGAACATCTTAGCAATGAACAAATGATCAAAGAAGAATACCAGGGAATTCGCCCTGCACCTGGTTATCCTGCATGTCCTGATCATACAGAAAAATATAAATTGTTCGAATTGCTTGGTGGCGAAGAGGCAACAGGTATACATCTTACAGAATCACTGGCTATGTATCCAGCTGCATCTGTATGTGGTTGGTATTTTGCAAATCCTGATAGTAAATATTTTGGTGTTGGAAAAATCAGTAAAGATCAGTTGGAAGATTATGCAAAAAGAAAAAACATGAGTATAGATGATGCTACAAGATGGTTGAGGCCGATATTGGAATAAGTATCACTGCTTTCCAAACTGCTCTTTCATATTTTGTGCATCCTTTGCATTGCTTAGTCCCTTTATTAAAAACACGTAGATCATAATCTTAAAAATGATACCGGCAAATATTGTTCTTATATCAACTGCCGCATTTATGATAATAAACAAACTGTACAAAATCAATGCACCAATGATTGCGTAATATGGTTTCTTTTTTGTCCATAGACCCAGTGCTATAAATCCAGCAATAAACAAACCCCATAGTGCTACATCAAACCAAATGTATTCATAATCAGGGGCGCTTAAATAAACAAAAATGGTGCTTGCAAATAGTATTCCAGCAGCCGTAAATATTGCATTCCTTGCCTGCCTGATGTGCTTATCATATCCTTCCATCGAAAATTCATCGCCAGAGAAAATACTTTCATTATTTTTTTCAGGATCATTTAAAGATGCGTTATTATTTTCCATTTGGGATGATTATTTTTACATCTATAAATATAATTATTCCATGCGTATTATTTCATACAATGTAAACGGCATACGTGCTGCAATTAAAAAAGGATTTATTGATTGGCTTAAAACGGATCCGGCGGATATCATTTGCCTGCAGGAAACAAAAGCAGCACATACTGATATAGATGTAAAACGCTTAGAGGATCTTGGATTTGAACATCACTGGTTCAGTGCACAAAAAAAAGGTTATAGCGGCGTTGCTGTTTTTACAAAAATAAAACCTGATAAAGTTAAGATCGGCAGTGGTTTTGAAATGAGCGACTTCGAAGGACGTGTGATTGAACTTCAGTTTGGTGATATTAAACTGATCAATGCTTATTTTCCATCTGGCACATCTGGTGATGAGAGACAAAGTTATAAATATAAATGGCTCGATGAATTTCATGGCTATTTGGAAAAAATGAAAAAGAAAAATCCAAAAATTATTTTATGTGGTGATTATAATATTGCACACAAGGAAATAGATATACATGATCCAAAAGGAAATAAAAAATCTTCAGGATTTTTACCGGAGGAAAGAACATGGATGGATAAATTTCTTGGTGCAGGCTGGATAGATACATTTAGAATTTTTCATGCAGAACCACATCGCTACAGTTGGTGGAGCCAACGTTTCCCGAGCGTAAGGCTTAATAATAAAGGATGGCGCATTGATTATTTCACAGTAACAGAACCTTTAAAAAAACAATTGGTTGGTGCCGATATTTATCATGATGTAAAACATAGTGATCATTGTCCTATTTTTTTAGAAATAAAACAATGATTCGTGTTGCCACTGATTCACTGATTTAATTTTTATTCTTATGACTAGCGCAGTTCAAAGAAGAAAAATTGCTGCTTTCATAATGCCTGATATCTTACTGCTTGTAATTTCATTCATGTAACAGCGATTAAAAAAGATAATCATTGACGATGAAAATAAAACGGTATAAACTTTTATTGTTGTTTTTGTTGATGCGTGTGTGTGCGATGGCGCAAATGGAGGGTTATCATTACGAGGCAGATATTAATGCTGTTGATAGTTCGGGTTTTTATAATATTGTTTTGACACCGGAAATCAATAAACATGTAAAAACTGATTATAGTGATCTACGTATAATAAATGATTCAGGAAAGTGGATGCCAAATGTAATATGGACACCTAATTCTCAATTTTGTGTAATTGCTATGACATGGGATTTAAAAATTATAAAAAAAGAAAAGAAAAATTCCATTTCTAGTTTAATAATTGAATCTGTAGGCAGTGCAACCTCAAAGTTGATCCTGGAAATCAAAAGTACACTTGCAGAAAGATTTTGTACATTATCTGGCAGTGATGATATGAATTCCTGGTTTACTATCAACGACAGTATTGCAATAAAACCACAGGAAGATGAACTCAAAAAAAATAGCATATTCAATATAGAATTTCCCGCTGTTTCTTATAAATATTTAAAAATTCGTATAAATAATAATGGTAAAGATCCTTTTAATATTATTAAAGTTTCATCTCCCTCACGAACTGAAGATGTAATCCAGGATAAGGGTAAATATTTTTCGCCAGTAGAAAATCCCGTTTGTAAGATTGAGCAAAGGGACAGTGGAAGTAGTTCCTACATTAGAATCACGCAGTCTAGCGCATATCATTTTTACAAACTTAGTTTGAGATTAAGTGGGGCAAAATATTATTATAGAAATGCTGAATTATATTTCCCGACGTCATCGACACATTCTTTTTCAAATCCGGGTGTATTAAAAAACTCACTAGTCCTTTCAAATAATAGTACACTCGAATTTCCTATTTCCCAATCCAATCCAACTGTTTTTTATATTATCATTCAAAATGAAGACAATCCTCCGCTAAAAGTTGAAGAAGCAAAAACATATTCATATTATTTTGTTGCATCTGCATGGTTTGAAAAAACAAAACACTATAAAGTAATAATGGACAATGCAACAGCAAGCAAACCTAATTATGATTTGAAGCTTAATGATATTTTACAAACACGCCCTACACGTAATGTTGCTATGGGTAATATTGAACCGCTACGGCAACAAACAACAAATGTCATTATAGTTAATAAAAATAAATGGTTAATCTGGCTCCTTATCATTATAGCCATTCTTGTATTAGGATTCTTCACTTACAAATTGATCATCGAAATGAACAAATCAAAATCCTAATTTTGCGACCATGATCATATACAACGTAACAATAAAAACACATGGGTCCATTCACGAAGCATGGATACAATGGTTGAAAGAAGAACATGTACCTGAAGTGTTGGCAACAAAATGTTTTACCAAAGCAACTATTTTAAGATTGCTTGAAGTAGATGACAGCGAAGGGCCAACATATGCCATTCAATATTTTGCAAAGCTCAAGTCAGATTACGATCGATATATAGAAAATTTTGCAGCTGTGATGCGTAGTAAAAGTTTTGATAAATGGGGAGATAAGTTCATTGCATTTCGGTCGGTGATGGAGGTTGTGAACTGATTGCGTAAACAAATAAAAATGTTTTTTTGATAGCCCAATTTTTATTTATAAACCCCGCAAAGCCGCACGGGCAGTGCATTTAAAGGCGCACAGGCTGAAACGTAGTACCAGCAAGGCTTTCAGCAACTAAGTATTTCTACTCAATTCCATTTAAAAAAATCAAACCATGCTAAAATGCGGGCGGATTGAGGGTTTGAGGGCTTTTTACATTTTTATTTTTTTATAAAAAAATTTTGTTACACGTAAAAACCTTCTATATTTGTCGCTCTTAAAATTCTCAAAAACTATATTATGAACAAAGCAGAATTAATTGCAAAGATTTCTGATGATGCAGGCATCACAAAGACACAGGCAAATGCTACACTGGATTCATTTATTGAAGCAGTTACAAAAACATTAAAGGCTGGCAGCAAGGTTACTTTAGTAGGATTTGGAACTTTCTCAGTTTCAAAAAGAGCTGCACGTAACGGACGTAATCCTCAAACCGGAGCTGTTATTAAAATCAAAGCAAAAAGAGTTGCAAGGTTTAAAGCAGGTAAAGAGTTATCAAGCAAAATGTAATTTGCATTTAACGTATTATGAAGCAAGGCGCAACTGTCTTGCTTTTTTTGTTATACTTTTGATTAAATAAAAAAATAAAAACTATTATGGGACGTGGAGATATCAAAACAAAAAAAGGGAAAATTTTTGCAGGCAGCTTTGGTAAAACAAGGCCTGCTAAAAAAGAAAAGTCTGTTGCAGCTGTAGCCGCTACGGTTAAGAAAGCGGCAGCTAAGAAAAAATAACATTTGATGATTTTATGATTTGAAAATTTGGTGATGAAGTTTTTCATTATCAAATTTTCAAATCATAAAATTACCAAATCATGGTGCTAACCTTTCCTTCTTCCAACTATTCTCTTCCATCAAAGAATAACATATCCTGTCGTGAAGCCTTCCCGGCCTTCCCTGCCAGAATTCTATGAGGGTAGGTTTAATGATATAGCCTCCCCAATGAAGTGGGCGTGGAATTACTGTGCCAGCGAATTTTAATTTAAATGCTGCTTCTTTTTTTTCTAAATCTTCTCTTGAAGCAATCACATTACTTTGTGGAGAAGCCCATGCACCGATCTTACTTTGGTCGGGCCTTGAATTAAAATAAGCATCGCTTTCTTCAGCACTTACTTTACCGGCTGTTCCTTCAATCCTTACCTGGCGTTCCAGTTCTTTCCAAAAAAATACAAGGCTTACGTTTGGATTTGTTTTTATATCAGCAGATTTATGACTCTCATAATTGGTATAAAAAATAAAACCCTTTTCATTAAAGCCCTTTAGTAAAACAATTCTGGATGATGGCTTATTATTTTCTCCTACTGTTGAAATGGTCATTGCATTTACTTCATCAATATTACTTTCTGTTGCCTGGTTCCACCATTTTTCAAATTGCTTTATCGGATCCTGGTCCGTATCGTTTTCATTCAATGTTTCAAGCTTATAATCTTTCCGTATGTCTGCTATGTTTTTCATTTATAAATTTTCAATTGTAAAATTGAGCTAAATAAAGCTAATAAAAAAGGATACTTAAAAAGATAGACCCTCTAAAAATATGTATAAATGAAAATAGGAAAGTCAGGTCTTCATCAAAAAAATTAAAGCAATTGCTTTTACACGATTACCTGGTAAACTGGTAAAGAAACATAAAAGCAAGCATCGCTATTGCAGACAGTGCCGTAAAATAAAAACCATAAATGAGTGATGCGAAAAATGTGTCTGTAGAATTACTATACATAAAGCCCAATATAGATAATGATATTATTCCGCATATAGATATAATAACCAGGTTTGCCCTTTCAAGCTTTTTTCCCGGATTCCCAATGATTGCCAATAACCCGCAAATAAGGAAACACAAAAAAATAAAGATGCCATTATCATGCAAACCGTTCGACGTTTCGTCAATGGGTAAAAGAGACGTTTTTTGCCAGGGCATAAACAGGGAAATTATTCCGCAGGTTGAGAAGAGCAGTACAGATTTTCTTTGGTTATTGAGTGCTTGAAAATTCATAACAGGTAAGTTTGATTTTATATTTCTTAGCGAACGGCCCAATAGAATAAATAAAAAAGCATCCGTTTAAAACGAATGCTTTTATTTAATTATTACAATCACCCAAATCAACAGGCTATTTTGTTTTATCCTGAATGTCTTTTTTTAAACTATCAAATCCATCTTTAATATTTTGCCCAGGGGTTCTGAAAAGATATGCGGCTACTACTATTCCTACACATGACAATAAGGCAAGGTAAAATCCGTAAGTGAAAATCTTTGCTGCACCATCAAGAAAAGCATAGATCATTATTAGAGATGCTATACCACCTATAATGAGCGTGATCATCCACATTGTTTTATCAAGATTAAGTTTTTGATTACCCATTATAGAAATAACGCCGCATGCGACAAAACAGAAAAAAATAAATATTCCCCTGCCATGCATGCCGTTTACGTTTATAAAAAAAATATCAATCCATGGCAAGAACATTGAAATTATACCTGCGGCAGAAGCAATTAGAATAAACCTGCGCTGTTTATTCATTAATTGAAAATTCATGACGGCTATTTTAAGTTTGGTAATCCGACAATAAAATAGAAAAATAATTTAGCTTTTGCAACTCTTATTTATCAGCGGCTTTCTTAAGCTCCTCTTCCAACCGGTATTTTTCAACCTCTTCTTTTAAAAATCCTGTTTCCAGATCAGCAATTTCTACCCGGCTTTCTAATTCGGCAATCCTCGTTTTAAGTATGGCTATCTCTTTATACATGGGAGCCATTTTATCCATTTCAATGTTTATATCTGTCAGTGCGGCTTTATTACTGGCAAGTTCATCCCTTATATTATAGAACTCGGTTTCCATTTCTATGGATTGCAATAATTCAGATTCCAGTGATGCTTCTCTTCTTGAGGCTCCTTCAGCATAATCCTGTTGGTTACCAATATGATCTTGCATCTGGTAAAATTCATCGAGGTTTATATCCAGCCTGCTTTGCAATTCTACGGCATGAGCGGCCGTTTTTCTGAGAATATCCAGTTCTTCCTCCCTCACTTTGATCATATCATTCACATCCTGCAGCTGTATTTGCAGCAGTTCATTCTCACTTTTTAAAAGTTGTAACAGGTTTTCGGAAAGCATATTCAGAACAGGTATTTTAAATGTAAGAATTTAATCAGTAAGTACGCTAATCTTTTTTAAATTTAGTACCCATTAGAGTCGGGTTGCGGGCAACGTAATTTACTCCGATGGTATCTAACTTAGGCATTCATTTCACAAATCCGTAAAACCAATTTTGTCTGAAGATGAATTAATAAAGGGTTGTATAAGGGATGAGGCCGCCTGTCATAAGGAGGTTTTTGACCGCTACGCCAGCCGTATGCTTGGTGTATGTCATCGCTATGCCCGGAATAGTGCAGACGCAGAAGATATTTTACAGGACTCTTTTATTAAGGTTTTTAGCAAAATAGGCCAATTCAAATCTGAAGGTTCTTTTGAAGGCTGGATAAGAAGGATCGTTGTGAACACTGCCATAAAAAAATATTCCCTCAGCAGGTATAATAAAGAAATAACCGGCTATGAAGTAAGCGATCATTTACAGCCTGCTGCAGAACCTGTTGCTTATGGACATTTAACTGAAAAGGACCTGATGGGATTGATCAATAACCTTCCCGACGGATACCGGTTAATTTTTAACCTGTATGTTATTGAAGGTTACCAGCATGATGAAATTGCGACGATGCTTGGCATCCAGGCAGGCACCAGCAGAAGCCAGCTTGTAAAAGCAAGGAACATGCTTCAGAAACAAATTTTAGCATTACAAAAGGTAGCAGTATGATAAATAATTTTGATGACCATATAAAAAAGCAATTCGGCAATTATAAGCCGGAAGTGCCGCCACATATATGGGAAAATATCGTTGCTCAAAAAGAACAAAAAAAGCCAGGTGGTTTTTTATTTTTCCTGCGTAACAATAGGTTTGCACTCATCCTCTTGCTTTTTATTGCAACGGGTGCAGGCGCTTTAATGATGCACAATATTTATAAAAATAATACTAAAGAAAACGGTTCAACGGGTGAACTATCACTGTCTACTACAACTAACACAAAAGATCAAAACAACTTTTCAAACGATACAAAAAAGGAAACAAAAGAAGGTACAAAAACACAGGAAGATAAATCAAACAATAATACAGCTGCTTCTTCAACAGTACAAAATGTAAAATCAAACAATGATGTTTACCTTTTAAATAGTTCTAACGCTGATGCTCAAACGCAGACTGCAACCAACAATAAAAAAACAGTTTTTTTACCGGCTGGCAGTCAACAAAATAATGTTAACAATAAAAATACTGGTACAAAAACTTCCCATGTTATTTTATCAAAAAGTACAAACAACGCTGATTTAAAAAATAAAGTTGCACAATATGCATTACCAAATAACAACACGGATGCTGTAAATAATAATCCTTTGTCCACAAAAAATAAAACAAAAAGATCAGCAGGTAAATCTGCAATAGCAATACATGCTCCGTCACCTGAAACTACTGATGCAATACAGGATGTTATTCCCGATGCTACAACAACTGCAGTCAATGCAAATGAAATTCCTATTGAAAATCGTTACCTGAATTTAAATACAAAGCCTGCTGAAAAAACATTTTTATTTTCTGTAAAAGGCATCAACTTACCGCATTTAAATATTCCATGTCCGGGAGGAAAAAATGGAAATGGAAACCATTATTTTGAAATATATGGTGGACCAGATTATGCATTCAGAAGTTTTAATGATACTGCAAATTCTACCTATTTAAAAAAGAGAAAAGAAAGCACCCATGTTAGTTCTGCATTTAGCTTTGGTTTGCGTTATACAAAAGTGTTTAACAATGGGATAAGTTTTCGTGCAGGTATTAACTATAGCCAGGTAAATGAAAAATTTAAGTTTGAGCAGGGTCACGTTGTTCAGCTTGTTTATACAATCAACGAGTATGGCGATACAACAGGTAGTTACGCCACTACTGGTACCCGCTATAAAACCACTCACAACAGGTATAGAACAATTGATATTCCGCTGGTAGCAGGATACGAGATCGGCAATGACAGGTTACGGGCTAATTTTAATGCCGGCCTTGTTGTGAATGCATATAGCTGGCAAAGAGGCGATGTATTGGATAGTGCTTATCAGCCAGTAAATATAACAACGGGAAAATCGAGTTCAGCTTACCAGTTTAAAACAAATGTGGGCCTCGGTATTACTGGAGGTATTTCGGTTTATTATCGGTTAACCAGGAAGATGTATTTTTTAGCAGAGCCCTATTTCAGGTATAACTTTTCTGCAGCCAACAAAGCCGATATTACACTCAAACAAAAATATACTACGTTGGGGCTAAGGCTGGGTTTAAGAATTGATTTTTAAATTCAGGCAACAAAAATAAAAGACGAGGTATCTAAATATTAAGCATATAGGCAAGCTGTTAAACGCTTATTATATGAGGGTAATTAATAAGAGCTGTTCTGGTAGACAGCTCTTGTTTTTTAATTGACAATTGAAATTTACAATGGACAATTAAAAAATATTTTGCTCTAATTCCTTTTAAATAATTCCCAAACTTTTAATAAACCCTAATTGTCAATTATTCATTGTCAATTGTCAATTAATTATCAGCTTACCAACGTTCCAACTTTCTCCCCGGTAACCACACTCATCAGGTTCCCCGGCTTATTCATATCAAAAACAATAATGGGTAAATTATTTTCCATGCAAAGTGTGAATGCAGTCATGTCCATGACACTTAGTTTTTTAGAGATGCATTCAGCATAGCTTATTTTATCGTACTTCGTTGCAGTAGGATCTTTTTCAGGATCAGCTGTGTAAATACCATCTACTCTTGTACCTTTTAAGATTACATCTGCTTTTATTTCAATCGCTCTTAAAGAACCTGCTGTATCCGTGGTGAAATAAGGATTTCCTGTACCAGCACCAAAGATTACCACACGGCCTTTTTCCAAATGGCGCATGGCACGCCTGCGAATGTATGGTTCTGCGATCTGTTCCATTTTAATAGCACTTTGCAAACGGGTATAAACACCTGCTTTTTCCAAACCGCTTTGTACTGCCATACCATTAATAACGGTGGCGAGCATTCCCATATAATCTCCCTGGGCTCTTTCAATTCCTGTTTCAGCTTCATTCATACCACGGTAAATATTACCACCTCCGATCACCAATGCAACCTGAACACCCATTTCAGTAATTTGTTTAATGTCCTGGGCATATTGCGCAATAACGGAAGAATCCATTCCGAAATTTTTATCGCCCATTAAAGATTCACCAGAAAGTTTTAAGAGTATTCTTTTATATTTAGGAAGCATGATAGGATGTATGATTTATGATATAAGATGTAAGATTTTTTACGAAGGTAATTTTTTTAGAAAAAGGTAGCCATTTCTTTTATAAAACAAAAATGCAATAAAAAACCCGGTAACGATACCGGGTTTTTACATATAATTTTTATTAGCCTAAAGCTACTCTCTTAAATTCGATTACTTTAAGATCAGCATCGATGCTCTTTAAAAATTCAGCTACTGATTTGTTGCCATCTTTTACAAAAGCCTGTGCCAATAAAGTATTATCCTTAAAAAATTTATTCAATTTACCCATAGCAATTTTTTCAGCCATTTCAGCGGGCTTGCCTTCTGCTTTAACTACGTCTATAGCAATTGCTTTTTCACGGGCAATCACATCAGCAGGAATAGAATTTTCATCTACTCCCAATGGGTTCATTGCAGCGATCTGCATAGCGATAT
>JBDTLP010000076.1:0-25143 GCA_039934735.1 Ferruginibacter sp.
TCCGTGTTCATCCGCCCAGTCCGTGTCATCCGTCTTCCAATCATTGCGGTAAATACGGATTCATTTTTTTGTTCCAAAAAAAAATCTGATTTACAATTAAAATATTCGCTTATAATTTCATGGAATTTATATTGATTACATATCAGCAATATTTGCGAAGCAAATATAAATCCGTGTTCATCCGCCCAGTCCGTGTCATCCGTCTTCCAATCATTGCGGTAAATAAAAAAAATCCGAACACTTATAATGAGGAAAGCAACCTCGGCCACTTCTTAAAATGAATTCACCTTACCGCTTAGTGGCAATTTTATTTCTTATTTTACTCAAAAATTCGTGACTGATGCCTAAGTAAGCTGCTATTTGAAGATTAGAAAGCCTTTGATGGAGTTGAGGATATTTTTCGATGAAGTCAAGGTAGCGCTGGTCTGCAGTTTTACTCAAATTATCTATCATTCTTCTTTGCAGGGCGACGTGCGTTTTTTGAGTCATCACCCTAAATAACTTTTCTATTTGTGGCAAATTCGTATAAGCAAACTCTTTATCTTTTTTCGAAATTAAAAGCACCTCACTATCTTCCAGAGCCTCAATAAAAAGTTGCGATGGTTTTTCATTGGTAAAACTATCAATATCTGTGATCCACCAATTTTCAATGGCAAAATAAAGTATTTGCTCAGCGCCACTTTTGTCAATATGATAAACACGGAAAATTCCTTTCGTAACGAATCCTTCAAACTTGCAAACTTCACCTTCTCTCAATAAAAAGCTTTTCTTTTTAATGATTTTATTTTGAAACAAATTGCAGAAGGTTTCCATTTCGTTACTGGTGAGCGAAATGTGACTGCTTATATTTTGTTTGAGAAGTGCTGTCATATCGTGGCTGTGTCAAAATTATTATTGGCTAAATCGTTCATGAATGAATGTTATTATTAAACCAGGATTATTTTTACTCTCCGAATATGGGCTGCTTACCTTTCCAAATCTACACATATCTTTTTTTATCCACTAACACTTCATCAACATTCTCATCAACATAAAGATCACCCAAACTACCCACCAGTAATTTCCGGTGCCGGATTTACTTCCGGAAGAAATGCGCTTCCCCTGGTAGGCCCGGTCATTATTGTCGACGGTGTTCATAAGGTTCGGGGGCAGGTTCAGGACCTTGACCAATTCTTTGCTCACAGCTCTGCACATTTTTTTATTGGTATGCTGGATCTTTACGGTAAAATTTACGAGGTGAACAACAAGGTCAATCTTAACTGCAGTGAATTCATCGGGCAGGTAATTTAAAAAATCTCCGCTGCGGGAGACTGCCCAATGTTTTAATGCCGGAAGACTTTGCTTCAGCGTTACTTCGCTTAAATTTCTTAAGATGGAAATGTTTTCATCAATAAAAATTCGGATGGCCCGGAATGCTTCTTCTCTTTCATCAGGAAGCAGGTAGTCTTCGCAGGATAACAGTTCAACAAGATCAGCATAGTCTGCATTGTTTAAGCAGAGCCGGCAAATATTATTGAATGGGATCGCTAAATATGGGGACAAAAATTCTATAAATAAAGGATCCGTTTCAAAGGGCTTCATTTCCGGGCGAATGCCGTGAATATTAAAAATGTGGTCCTCTAAAAAAATAAGAATGCTTTTATTTTCCCATACCGCCACATGGTACGGCATTCGTTGCAGGAAGTCCAGTCTTTCAAGTTCGACGAACACATCAGCTTTGTTGTACGTGTAGCCCTCTATTTCAATAATGCCGGTAAAGGAAAAGCCAAACTCCGCCTGCAACTGCTTTTTGATCCTCGATGGATTCAATTCAGTATCATAAGCAATACTGCTGTGATCAAATAAGCGAATGATTGAAATATATTGTTTAGCCAATGCCGGTTCCTTTGAATTCTTTGTTGTGATGAAAATTTGTTCTGACCAGTAAATTAGATAAATTGAATACCTGCCTTCTGAATTCTGGATAACGTTCATTTTCCAAAGCCGCGTCAGCCATCTTCATGATAGAGAGTGCCATTGCATGATCATTATAATCCCGGGCATTATAGCCTTTAAATTCGATGAATTTTCCAATTAAAAAACTGGTTGTATTCGAAAGTGCGGACCAATAGAGATCATTTAATTGCTTTAATTTATTCTCAACAACGGAAGCATTACGGGAACGCATAAATGAAGATTCCGATTGCTCTATCTTCTGGTATCGTTGCAACAAATTTTCTTTTTCAAAATCAGCAGCACCTATCGCTGCCCGCACGGTTTCCTTACGGTTTAAATAAGATTCTATCAGCGTAGCGATCCGTTCATTGCCACCCAGTTTATCCACTTCCTGTGAGATGCGCATCATCTTTTCTGCGATGATGTATTTTTCGTCGGACAAATCATGATCCTTCAACTTAAACAAGGTATTTTTAAATGACTGCAACTCTTCCAGGAATGCGGCTGCCCTGATCTCCCATATCTCATGCTCATTATATTGGAATTCCTGGATGTTCTCCACCAGTTCGTGTTCCAGTTGAAGGTATTGCTCCCTAAGTCTTGGTATGTTTACCTGCTTTTCGGAAACAGAAAAAACATGTTTGAATTCCTGTTGGGTCATAACCAGGAAGACGTTTGTATTTAGTGTACGCGACTCCGTTATTTCTATCTGCACTTCTATATCTGACCCTTTTACCAGGTCAACCTTCAGATCCTTGCCGGATATTTCAATGCAACCGATGGTTAGGTTAGAAGATGGGCGTGAGTTCCGTTCGCCTTCCAGAATGTTTATGATGATGGATTCATCCGTACCCTTTTTTATGGTCTTCGAAATCTCCCGGTAAAGGGTTCGCTTTTGAGGCAATAAACTGTTTCGTTCAAATACCACTTCCAGCCTCGTGGTTTTATTTTCGGGATCATCAAGCTCAATAGAAATATCCTGCGGCAATGGCTGCCCGTCTATATTATAAATGCCTTGCAGGATCGCAATTTCTTTTCGCAGTTTTACGATCTCGTTCTTCGCATCATCATAAACCGCAAATGAAAATGAATTGGCTATGGCCGGCAACAAAAGTAAAAATTCTGTCTTCTTAGCTTTTAAATTGATGAAGCCGGTGTCGAAGCCCCCATCCGTCCGCGTTACCCGGTAATATTTATTTTCATAATCTCCGCTGCAAGCGATCAGCAGTACTTCCTCTGTATCGCGGCTCGACCTGTTATAAGAAATATTTACCTGCAGTTCCAACGGATCAAAATCTACCTGCGAAAGAATGTCTTTGGCATGTTGTTCATTAACGGGGTTGGTTGCAATTGCTGTATGCTCATAATATTTATTGGAGGCGTACCAGGCCGCACCGGTGGCAATGGAAGATGTTGGATCAATGGAATAATCGACCGGCATGCCTGTTTGTAAAACCAATTGCTCCCGCACAAGCGGTAAGTAAGTGGTTCCGCCAACAAGAACGATCTGATTAATATCTTTTTTAGATAACTCATTGCGCTGCATAATACTTTCCAGCAGCTTGATCGTTTCCTGCACCATGGGCATAAATAATGCATCAACAGCTTCCCGGTTAATGGGAATATAGAAATCATAATTTTTATTATCCAACACAGCACAGAACTCTATTACCGTTGCAGGCGATTGTGATAATTCCTTCTTCGCTTCTTCTGCATAATACATCAACTGGTAATAAAGCATTTCATATTTGCCATACTTCACACGGAGTTCTTCTTCAAAATTTTCAATCCTGGTTTCGGCAATGATAGCAGGTATAAGAATGGAATTTATAATGGCAAAATCAAAATCCATTCCGCCCAGGAAATTATTTCCTTCATGGTCAACTACCTTCAGCTCATTTTGCGTGGAATTTACCAAAGCCACATCAAAGGTGCCGCCGCCAAAATCGTAGACCAGCCAATAGCCATCCCTTTTTTCTTTCGCTTCTGCCGTAGAATTAAAGAATGCAAGACTAGCGGCTATGGGTTCCTGTAAGAGGAATACATTTTTAAAACCAGCATTCAGTCCAGCCTTTAACGTGGCATTGCTTTGCATGCTGTCGAAGGAAGCAGGAATGGTGATCACGCAGGCTTCCGGTGATTCATCAGGGCCGAGAAAAGTTTTTAATTCTTTTAAAACAAGTGTGGAAAGTTCAACAGGCGTTACATTCTCATCTAAATTGACCACATAATATTTTTCATCTGTGCCCATCTTGCGTTTGAATCCGCCAAAAACATTTACAGGATCTTTGGTAAGATATTCCCTCGCCTTGTCGCCGATGAGTGTACGGTCTTTGCGGAAAGCTACTACCGAAGCGAGCGTTTCCTTTTGCCCTACAGGGTTTTTAAATATGCGAACATTATTGTTTTCAAATTTGGCAAGGAGGGAATTTGTTGTGCCCAGGTCGATGCCGATGTTTACTGGTTTCATGGGTAGCTTAAATTTTCTCTACAAAGACCACCGCTTTTTGAACGAGTTGAACCTTATCCCCCGCTTTCAGATATATGATGGGCTTTATTGTTTTTGTTATTTTCATAGCCGTTGATGGTTCCCCGATTATACTTGCATCGCAATCTGTTCTCGAATCGCTATAAGGTTCGTTGGTAGGATTTTGGATGAACAATCCTTCTTCCTCGAAGATTGAATATAGTCTCCTGAAGTTTCTTTCAAAACCTTCCGCTTTTCCGAGGCCGGCAATCTTTAGCTCGATCTCATACAATTGATTTAAAATATGGAGATTGTTCATGGTAGTTTGTTGTCAAATATAAGCGTTGTCGGTGGGATTTGTTGGAGGGATTTGTTGGAGGGATTTTAGGTAATAATTTGAATTGATCAGGAGAATAATAATCTTCGAATGGTATCAAATTCACGGGATTGACAAAACAAGAATTATTATTTTCGAGTGCTTTCTTTTGCAACGGCAACGATATAAGATTTCCTAATCCTTTACCAGAGTGGAAATCCTGGTTGGGAAACAGTCTGTCATAATTAGAGTTCTTATCAAACATTGAAATGATGCCGGATAATTCCAAAATATTCAAAACTATCTTTCGGCTTTTATTGGCAGGATAATTTGTATCAAAAAAAATGCAAACATGGCCTCCCTTTCCACTTCGTGAACGTTCCAGGTAAGTTGGAATTATATAGCGGTCACAAGCTTCCATAAATATCCTGCATTCCTCAATCCAACTTTTTTTACTGGTCAAACTTTCATCAAAATCAGCAACAATAAACCAGGAAGAGTTGTCCGGTAATAAAGGATACAGTCCGATTACTTCTTTACCGGATAGGTGATTGCTAATTCTTTGTTCCGTTAGTTTTGAAAACTGTTTGTTGGGAAATCTTTTAATGTGACGCCTCTTTCTTTGTGTTTAAAAAATTCTTGCCAGTTTAAATCATACGCAGGCATGTATCCACTTTTACCATCTTTTTCCCATCGAATAGCAAATACATCATCTCTTCCTTTAAAAAGGGATTGAAAAATCGTCATTTGTTCTTTGGAAAAAGGCATATTTAAAGTTCGTTCATAGATACTGTTCGAGAGTTCTTACACTTTTATTAATTATTCAATTATCAAGAATTGGCTTTTAGAATTTGGGGTAGATGATTTTTTATTATACATTGAATACTATATAATTATAATTACGATTATTTTAAATTATGACATTTAGGATTTTGCAATATGTATTATAGTACTTTTTAAGCCTTAATTACATTTAAATATGTACAAAATTAAGATCAATATGTAATATAGTACATATTTTATTGAAATTTTGAATAAAATGTTGTATATTTACGCTAAATAAGAAATATAATACCGATATGAATGTAAAAACGATTGGGGAATTTATTAGGAAAAGGCGTCAGATATTGAATCTTCGGCAAGAAGATTTGTCTGAACTAAGTAAACTAACAACTAAAACCATTCATATGATTGAGCAAGGAAATGGAAATCCATCATTTGCAACACTCGAGAAGTTATCGGAAGTATTAGGATTTGAGATTGTTTTAAAAATTAAACAAGTTAATTAATGGCTAAGGCAGGGGTATATAATAATGGGACATTAGCAGGAATATTAGAAAAAAAGAATAGTGAAACATATGTATTTACTTATACAGACGAATACTTTACAAATGAAAATAGTCATTCTATAAGTCTTAGTTTTCCAAAAACAAAAAAACAATACGAGGCCAAAGAACTATTTCCCTTTTTTTATGGGATGCTAGCCGAAGGAATCAATAAAGATATACAATGCAGATTATTAAAAATCGACGAGAATGATGACTTTACAAGACTTATAAAAACTGCAGGGGAAGATACTATTGGAGCTATTACAGTAAAAGAATTGGAGGAAGAAATATGAAATGTCCAGGATGCTATAAAGAAAATCAAAAAGGCTATTGTGCCAAATGTAGAAAGTTACTTTTTGATGGTAAAAAAGTTGACTATGTGTTGGCATTTGATACCCCTAAGGCCACAAACTTACCAGATTACCAAGAAAAAACAAAGAGGCTTTCAATTTCCGGCGTACAATTAAAGTATTCGTTACGACTTGAAAATAACAACCTTGTATTAACAGAAAAAGGAGGACAATATATTTTAAAGCCAATTCCTCCGTCAACATTTATTGTAGAACAAGATCAAGCACCCGAGAATGAGCATTTGACAATGCAAATAGCTAAACAAATTTTTAAAATTCCAGTTGCAGAAAATGCCTTAATTTATTTTAAAGACAATGCTCCAGCATATATAACACGTAGATTCGACGTTAAGCCAGATGGCACTAAACATTTACAAGAGGATTTTGCACAAATAGGCGGGAAAACAAAAAAAAGCGATGGCGATAATTATAAATACAATGGTACCTATGAAGATGTAGGTAAACTAATAAAAGAAAAAGTAGCTGCCTACCCTTCTATTTTAGAGGAATTTTTTAAAGTAATTGTATTCAATTATGTGTTCTCAAATGGCGACGCACATCTGAAAAATTTTTCATTGATACAATCAGAATTTGGAGATTACACTTTAACTAAAGCATATGATTTAATGTCAACAATATTGCACACGCCAAGCGAAAGTGATATTGCTTTAGACTTATATAAAGGAGATTTAGATAGTGAATTTTATTCAACATTTGGCTACTTCGGGAGATCCGATTTTGAAACATTCTCAGGAAAATTGGGATTGATATTAAAAAGAGCCAGGCATATCATTGATACCATTCTCAGCAATCAAAACGAGGTTTTTGGAATGATAAACAATTCATTTTTGAGCGATGATGCTAAGGCAAAATATATTCATAATTATAAGGACAAGATTGTTAGATTTTAATAATTATACGATAACCCCTTTATTCAAAGCTTTTTTGTTGAAACCTATAAACCAGCAACATAAAGCTGTTTCGGGTCCTAGTTTTATATTACTCGTTTCTATCCAGGTAAACGCTCATCAATACTAGCAGCCTGGAGCCATTTTTCAAGATTAATGATTATTTCGTTTTTATGCCAATCTAATGAAACTTTAAGTAATTTTTTCAGGTTATTTAAACGAAACGTCATCCACTTCATAAGTTAATTTTAGGAACTTAGTTAAATGATCAAATGTGCCCTCGTATTTATTGTAAGTTGATTGAGCAGTTTTTTTTATTCCTACTTCTTCGGCGATCCGTTCTAATTTAAAGGTAAAGATTTCCAATATTTTTTTTCTTTCAACTCGCTTACCAACATATTCATTTTTTAGCGTGTCGGTGTTAATAAATTCACCTCGCAATTCCAGTTTATCGTAACACTTAAGAAGTTTATTTTTCACAATCGTGATATGATCATTAATTTCTCTGGCTTGCTCACTTTTGCCTTTGACTTTTTGACCAGATGCATCCCAATCTAATATCGACACGGTTCCGTTGGCCGATATTTCCTTTCTGACGCCATCGATCGTAATTCTTACAAACAATGGTGCTTTTCCTTTTTTGAACGAAGTTTTTTGATCCAGAATAGAATCGAGAAAGTTTGTTGTATGTTCATGGTGGTTACCTTTTTAATTAAATAAATTGGTTAAGGCACCTCAGTTCTTTTGGTAGTTTGTTGTAATGTAGAATGCTTTTGGACGAATATTTTATGTCCATTCGGTAACCTAAAAATAAAGCATAAGATGATCACCGAATTGGTCACCTGCATACTTGTCATCTTTGGTCTACAATAACTTGTGAAAACGCAAAAGCCACTTAAAAACATTCATTTAAGTGGCTTTTAGTTTCTTTCGAAGGCTTTTTGCGGACCGGACGGGACTCGAACCCGCGACCTCTGCCGTGACAGGGCAGCATTCTAACCAACTGAACTACCGATCCTTCGAATTCCCAATGATCAAGTAAGGAGATTCAATTTCTTTCTTAATCAGTTTTTAGGGACGGCGAAGATAGGTATTTTTCCTTTTTTCAAACAAAACTTTTATAAAAAAGATACAACAACTATTTTTACAAACTAACTTAGGGTTATCATAAAAATAAGGGCATCTATAAAAATCTACCTATCCTCTACTTTGTCGCAGACCCCGATGATTTCGGGGGAGAGGAAGTAAAGGTGAGGTTTAAAGAAAAATATAGATATTTAGAGATGCCCAATAACTGTAATATAAAACCAACATGCCCCAGCTAAAAAACCGCCAATTCCTGGACTTCGAAAAACCTGTCAAGGATCTTTATGACCAGGTTGAACAACTGAAGCTCACCCAGGAAAAATCAAAAACTGATATGTCTGGTGCTATTGCAGCATTGGAACAAAAGATCGTTGAAACAAAAAAACATATTACCGATACACTTACGCCCTGGCACCGGGTGCAGCTGAGCCGCCACCCCGACAGGCCCTATACATTAAAGTATATCGAAAAAATGTGCACCAACTTTATAGAAATGCATGGCGACCGAAACGTGAAAGATGATAAGGCCATGGTGGGCGGTTTTGCTCAATTGGGCGATCAAACCGTAATGATCATCGGCCAGCAAAAAGGAAATAATACAAAAACACGCCAGCTCAGGAATTTTGGTATGGCCAACCCGGAAGGATACCGCAAAGCACTCAGGCTGATGAAGCTGGCGGAAAAATTCAACAAGCCCATAGTTACATTAATAGATACGCCGGGTGCTTATCCTGGCCTTGAAGCAGAAGAACGTGGACAAGGCGAAGCGATTGCCCGTAATATTTATGAGATGATCAGCCTTAAAGTACCTGTCATCTGCGTCATCATCGGCGAAGGTGCAAGCGGTGGTGCATTGGGCATCGGCGTGGGCGATAAAGTAGTGATGATGGAAAATACCTGGTACACAGTGATCTCTCCCGAAAGCTGCAGCAGCATTTTATGGAGAAGCTGGGATAAAAAAGAAACCGCGGCAGAACAACTTCGTTTAACCGGAACAGATATGATGAAGTTTGGATTGGTGGATGATGTAATACCTGAGCCTTTGGGCGGTGCTCATTGGGATTATGATGAAGCTGCCGATATCGTAAAGAATTATCTAATTCCAACGATCAAACAATTACAGGCATTCACGCCACAGGAAAGGATTGACCAGCGCATTGAAAAATTTGGCCGCATGGGATTTTGGGAAGAAACGAAGGAGGAATTATGAATTATGAGTTATGAATGTGTCTCCACCCGATTAATTATTATTCACTAACTCAAACCATCGTTCATAACTTACAACTAAAATAAATTTGCTAATGCTTAAAATTGCTGTATTTGGTACGGGCCATCTTGGAAAATTTCATCTTAATAACTGGCTCGAAATACCAGGCATTGAACTGGTAGGTTTTTTTGATCCTGATGATCACAATGCAAAAGTTGTTGAAGAAAAATACCAGCTAAAAAGATATACAGATGCAGCAGCCCTCATGGATGCCTGTGATGCTGTAGATATTGTTGCTCCAACCATACATCATTATAATTTATGTTCTGACGCTTTGCGCAAAGGCAAACATGTTTTTGTGGAAAAACCACTTGCCAATACGATGGATGAAGCAAGAACACTTTTGAAACTTGCAAAAGAATCCAATCTTAAATTCCAGGTAGGACATGTTGAACGTTTCAATCCTGCTTTTTTAGCAACAAAAGATTATCAACTTCAACCAATGTTCATTGAAGTACACAGGCTTGCACAATTCAATCCCCGGGGTACAGATGTAAGTGTGATCCTTGATTTGATGATCCATGACATTGACATTATTCTGAATCTTGTAAAAAGCAATGTGAGCCATATCTCTGCCAATGGTGTTGCAGTAATGAGTGATACACCTGATATCGCCAACGTTCGCATTGAATTTGATAATGGTTGTGTTGCTAATTTAACGAGCAGCCGAATTTCGATGAAGAAGATGAGAAAGATCAGGTTGTTTCAAAAAGATGCATACATCGGAATTGATTTTTTAGATAAGAAAACAGAGATCATACGATTGAATACACCCGGTGATAAAAATGTTTTTACATTTGATATTGAAACCAACAATGGCAAAAAAACAATTGCCATTGCAAGCCCGGCCATTGCTGATGTGAATGCCATTAAAATGGAGCTGGAAGCATTTAAAGATGCGATTATCAATAATACAGAAACAGCAGTCACCGTACTTGATGGATTCAGGGCAATGGAAGTAGCACACCAAATATTGGATAAGATAAGTGATAAGCAACATTGAGTTTTACCACAGAGTGAAATGGATTATAACTATTGAGTTTCAAGGAGTATAAATGATTATTAAAAAAACTCCGTGAAACTCCAGGGGAAAACTCCTCTACTCTGTAGTAAAAAAAAGAAGCTAATAAATAACCAAAAGTTCAATCACACTGAATTGATTAATCTTTAATTTTTAATTCTTAATTCTTCAAAGAGTTAAAAAATCAAGCACACTCCTCATTTGAAACAACCCCGCATAAATATCCGTTGGTACATGCTCGCAGATATTATTGCATGCGTGCTTACCTGGTTTAGTTTTTACTACCTGCGAACAAAAATTTACAAATACGATTTTGTTGTTCCGCCAGGTTTTTATATAGGCCTGTTCTTATATACAACAGGATGGATCATGCTTTATTTTCTCAGTGGCACCTATAATTCACTTTATCAAAAATCGAGGCTGGCAGAATTTTTAAAAACGCTCGTGATCAGTTTTGTAGGATGCTTTTTTTTATTATTCTTTTTTATCCTTAAAAATCCTCACGAAAACAATTATGATTATTATTCCGAATTCTATGCGTTGATCATTCCGGTTTTTGTTGTTAGTGTTATAATACGAATGACCTTTCTCACGATTGCCAAAAAACAATTGAAACAAAAAAAGGTTTTTTTTAATGCGCTACTCATTGGTTCGGGCAAAAAAGCTGCTCAATTTTACAATGATTTTATAATCTCAAAAGACCATGGCGGATACCGGATCATTGGTTTTGTAAATACAAATGGAAACGCACAATTTGACTTACCCGAATCAGTAAAGCGTTACCCCGGTTATGAAAACCTTACAAAGATCATTAATGATGGAGCCATTGAAGAAGTGATCATTGCTGTAGAAAAAAACGAACGTGATCTTATCACGAAGATCCTGCAAATACTTAGCGATAAAGAAGTGAATATTAAAATAACCCCCGATACGGTTGATATTATAAGCGGTGCTTTACAAACAAATAATGTTATGGGCGTACCACTTATCGATATTCATTCGGGGTTGCTTCCTTCCTGGCAACAAAATATAAAAAGAGCAATTGATCTTATTGTTTCATTGATAGCATTCATCATTTTATCACCACTATTTATTTATACACTCATTCGTGTTTCATTTTCTTCAAAAGGGCCGATATTTTTTTCACAGGAAAGAATTGGATTTAAGGGCCGGCCATTTACCATGTATAAATTCAGGTCCATGCAAGTGGATGCAGAATCGGGCGGCCCGCAATTGAGCCATGAAGACGATACAAGAATTACTCCCTGGGGGAAAACAATGCGCAAATGGAGACTGGATGAGCTTCCCCAGTTCTGGAATATTCTGAAAGGACAAATGAGCCTGGTTGGCCCAAGGCCCGAAAGAAAATTTTATATCGACCAGATCGTTGCATTACATCCTGAATTCAATTATTTATTTAAAGTAAAACCAGGCGTTACCAGTTGGGGCATGGTCAATTTTGGTTATGCTTCCTCTATTAGCGAAATGATTGAAAGAATGCCTTATGATCTTTTGTATATAGAGAATGTTTCGCTTGCACTTGATTTTAAAATAATGTTTTATAGTTTACAGATAATTTTTGCGGGGAAGGGGAAATAAAGCCCCCTGACCCCCGAAGGGGGAACTTAGGACGTTAGTTCATTAGTAAATTGAAAATGTTTTATAATGATCGTATTTAAATTTAATTTCATTACAAAATCAACATAATGAAGTCATTCCCGCTTATAGAAAAAATTCGAATTAAAGTTCCCCCTTCGGGCGTCAGGGGGCTTTTTGTTTTATTGTTGATTTTATTCTCTTCTTCTTTATTTTCCCAACCTTCAAACTACTGGCAACAAAAAGTAAATTATAAAATTGATGTATCATTAAATGATACGGCTTATACATTGGATGGATACATCAGCATGGACTATTACAACAATTCTCCCGACACACTTCATTTTATCTGGTTTCATGTTTGGCCCAATGCTTATAAAAATGATCGCACCGCTTTTAGTGATCAGTTGTTGGAAAATGGGCGCAAAGATTTTTATTTCAGTAATGATGACAAACGTGGTTATATAAATCGCCTGGATTTTAAAGTTGACAAAAAAACCGCTTTGATGGAAGATCATCCGCAGCACCAGGACATTATAAAATTGTTGCTGCCAAAACCACTGGTGCCGGGTAGTTCCGTAAAAATTGAAACACCCTTTCATGTAAAACTTCCTTACAATTTTTCAAGAGGCGGGCATATCAATCAATCATTTCAAATAACACAATGGTATCCAAAACCTGCTGTTTATGATAAATATGGCTGGCATGAAATGCCATATCTCGACCAGGGAGAATTTTATAGTGAGTTTGGGGAGTACGATGTACAGGTGACTCTTCCAAAAGACTATGTAGTAGCGGCTACGGGTAAACGAAAAAATGAAACCGATAATGGGGAAACAAAAACGTTACACTTTGTACAGGAAAATATTCACGACTTCGCCTGGTTTGCCGACAAACATTTTTCGGTAATGAAAGATACAATGCAATTAGGATCTCGCATCATAGATGTATATTCCTATTTTAATGAAGCCAACAGTAAGGCCTGGATTAACAGCACTGGTTATATCAAGTCATCAATTAGAACCAAATGCGAATGGGTTGGCGAATATCCTTATGACATTGTAAGTGTTGTTGAAAAACCAGGTAAGAGTGAAGGCGGTGGTATGGAATATCCAACAATCACACTAATTGATCAACCAATCAATGACAGGTTACTCAATGAAGTGATCGAACATGAAGTGGGCCACAACTGGTTTTACGGCATCCTCGCTACCAATGAGCGCCAACATCCGTGGATGGATGAAGGCATCAATACTTATTACGATAAAAGGTATATGCTTCAACAATATGGAAATGAATCAACACAATATGATTTAAGCAAATCATCTTTCATACAAAAAAGATTGCCAACTGATGCAGATGATTTTTTATTAAAATCATTGATACAGGCTAAACAGGATCAGCCCATTGAAACAGTTTCAGAAAATTTTTCTGATATTAATTATGGATCAATTGTTTATTATAAAACAGCACAGTGGATGAAATTATTGGAATCTGAATTGGGAAGGCCGCTGTTCGATAAAGTGATGAAGGAATATTATAACCGTTGGAAATTCAAACATCCTTACCCGGAAGATTTTAAAAATATTGTACAGGAAGTAAGTGGCAAAAATGTTGACTCTATTTTTTCTTTATTAAATAAAAACGGGGATATCAGCATTCAAAAAATATTTACATCTTCCTCTACCCCTTTTTCAGGAAAAATAAATAATCGTGGGAGTTTTAAAAAGAAGATAAAATTAATTTCTTTTTTTAGTCTTAAATCAGCGGATAAATACAATTACATTTTTGTATCTCCTGCCATTGGTTATAATTATTATGATAAATTCATGGTGGGCATCATTCTTCACAATTACACGTTGCCATCTCCCAAATTCAGGTTTATCCTTGCTCCATTGTATGCAACAAATAGCAAACAATTTAATGGTATTGGAAATATTAATTACACCTCATACTCTTATAACAAGATCAATAAAATTGTTTTAGGTGCAACGGCTGCAAGATTTTCTACCAACCAAAGCCTCGACACAGCAGGAAATAAGATCTTTGAAAATTTTTACAAAGTAGTTCCCTATTTCCAATTGTATTTCAGGCATCCTGCACGCAGCCATACAACGAGTTGGTTCGATCTTCGTACTTATTTAATAGGTGAACAACAATTTGCAAAATTTGAAAACAAAGCCAATAGTGATTCATCTGTTTTTTATCCTGTAGCAACAAATACCGGCAATCGTTCTATAAACCAGCTTTCTTTTAATGTTATCAGTTCAAGGTTGCTTTATCCATATGATTACCAGTTAAAGTTCCAGCAGGGAAAAGGGTTTTACAGGTTTGATCTGAATGCAAATTATTTCTTTAATTATGTGAAGGGTGGTGGTATGCAGGTTAGGTTATTTGCTTCTAAATTTGGATACTTCAGCAATGACCATAGTAACGGATACCAATACCAGCCAAGATTGCTGGCAGCAACTGGCGAAGAAGATTATACTTATAGCAATTATTTTTTAGGCAGGTCTGCATCAACAGCTGTTGCACAGGAACCAGTCAAAAATTTAGGCATCGGTGCACAACAGTTAATGATCCGCGATGGCGGGTTGAAACTACGTGTTGATCAATACGGTTATTTACAGGGAGCAAGTGAAAACTGGGTAGCAGCACTAAATTTCAACACAACATTGCCGGATATTTTCCCGGTAAAATTACCCCTCAGGATTTTCTTCGATGTAGGCACCTATGCAGAGGGATGGAAAGATGATGCAGCAACATCTAAGTTTTTATATGTTGGTGGACTGCAGTTATCGCTCTTTAAAAATGTGCTTAATATTTATGCTCCATTGGTTTATAACAAAGAATTTAAAGACGTACTTAAAACCGATCCTGAAAGAAATAAATTTTTTAAGAAGGTTACATTCAGCATTAATATTCAAAACATTTCTTTCAAAAAATTCTTTCCGCAAATCTCTTTTTAAAATTTGAGTATCACTTATCTCACATACAAAGAAATAGATAAAAATAAATGGGACAGCTGCATAGCCAGTGCTGTTAACGGATTGGTATATGGCAGATCATTTTACCTGGATGCGATGGCGGAAAAATGGGATGCGCTTGTATTGAATGATTACGAAGCTGTAATGCCACTTACCAGGAAAAACAAATGGGGGATCCGATATTTATACCAGCCTGCATTCATACAACAGTCAGGTATTTTTTTTACAAAGGAATTGAATGATGCACAGGTAAAATCTTTCCTGGAGCTGGCTTTACAAAAATTTAAATTTGCAGAGATCACTTTAAATTTTTCCAATAACATTTCATTGCCAGCTGATACAATACAAATTCAACAGCGCAATAATTTTATACTTAACCTGAACAAGCCCTATGAAGAAATCTATGAAAACTATGATCCTTCTTTCACAAAAAGTTTAAGAAGAATTAAAAAATTTGAAATGGAGTACTATGAATCTGTGAATTATGAAAGGATCATTGAACTATATAAAAACCTATACAGCAAACGGCTTCCTTTTATTTCAGGAAAAAATTATTCTTCGCTAACAAGAGCATGCAAAAAATTATTTGTTCAAAATAAAATTATCGTAAGACTTGTCCGCAATAACAGCAGCCTGCTCCTTGCTGCTGTTGTTTTAATAAAGGACAACAACAGGATATACAATATTATTTCATGTATTACGAAAGAAGGCAAAAAAGTAGAAGCCAATTATTTTTTGTATGATCGCATCATCCACGAATTTGCAAATACGCCGATGCTGTTTGATTTTGAAGGATCAGATGTTCCAGGCATTGCAACATTTTATGAGAAGTTCAACCCGGAGAATCAAACCTATCCTTTTGTAAGATGGAATAACCTCTCCTCCTTTGTGAAGCTTTTTAAGCGTTAAAAAATATTCAATACCCAACGTACAATATTCAATGCTCATGCAGATGCGTAGCATCGACCAATTTTGTAAAAACGGATTTTAATCCGTTGCTTAAGTTTGGACGTAGTAAATGAGAACAGTAGGTTCGATACATTTTTATTAATTGAATCGCTTCACGAATAAATGAGCCGAGCCTACGGCTCTCAAATTAAAATTGATTTATTGCCAACGAATTAAAATCCGTTGTCACAAAATGTTCCGAGCCTACAGCTCTTATATAACTTGTTTTATATTGTGTATTGAACGTTGTACGTCGTGTATTGAACATTTCCTTTTAACCTACAATCAGAATTACGGTTTAAATATTTTAAAAAGTTTCTCCTCCGGCTGAACCGCAAATTTTAAATACTTTTCCAATTGATCAGCAGATAATACCTCTACTAAAAAACCCGTCTTCTTAAGCCGCTCCACATAATCATTCAACAAATAAATTCTGACATGATCTTTTTGTCCATACAATGCTGATTGTTTAGCAGCATCATTGATAGAAGGATCTTCGATCGTTGATTGCATCTTTTCTGAATAAGGAACCTGTAAAATAGCCATGGCGCCGGGTTTCATCACCCTGTATATTTCTTTCATCGCTTTCCTGTCATCGGGAATATGTTCAAGTATATGATTCGCAATCACAAGATCAAACTGTTTGTCATCAAAACTAAATTGGGTAGCATCCTGCTTTTGCACCATACCATCTATTGTTTTATAAAATCCAGGCAACAGGTCAGCAGTTGTTACACTTGCTTTTTCTTTTAAAAATTGATAAATATTTTTTTCTGGTGATAAATGCAAAACTTCTTTCCCGGAAATATTGATACTATCTTTTAAAAAAGCGATTACAAGTCTTTCTCTTGCAGTGGACATACAATTAGGGCAAAATATGTTTTCACCATATCCTGCAATCACATGATTATTTTCAATGGCTGCTTTATTTTCTATAGAAGGATAATCGGGTACAAAGTGGCTATACATCGCAGCACAAACATTGCAGGCATAACCACTGCCTGCATATTGATGATATTGTTTGCGAAATTTTTTATTCTGAATAGAAAAAATAATGGCCCTGTAAGAAGATTGTAAAGGATGATAGATACCAATTCCTTTTAAAATATTTTTTATGAATTTATTCATTGATCTTTTAATATGCAGATATCAAAAACAAAAACTCCGTGAAACTCAATATGAAAACTCATTTTACCCTGTGGTAAAAAAGAAACTTTCCGTTCGCAAGAAGCTTTTCTTTAACCACAGAGGAAAAGGAGTTAATTCACAGAGTTAATGGAGTTTTTATTTTATGCTTCGTAATTCTGTAACATTAAATATCTACTCCCCAATTTTATCTAATAATTTTTCGGCAAGTTCAAGATCAAAGGGCCTGGTGATTTTTATATTGGTATCCTCTCCTTCTACTAAATAAATTTTAAGTCCGAAAGCTTCTACAACAGTCGCTTCGTCTGTAAACTTATCCTTATAATCTATATTGAATGCAGGAAGTAATATTTTACTGTAAAAAGCCTGCGGTGTTTGTACCAGCTTGACGATGTTGCGATCAATGGCTTCATTTCCATCGGCGGTAAGTATTCTTAAACTGTCTTTGGATTCAATCACAGGAACAGCTGAACCAAATTCAATCACGGCATCATAACAGCGATGAATAAGTTCTTTCGTGATCAAACAACGAACAGCATCATGAACAAATACAATACTGTCTTCATTTACCAATCGCAATCCATTCTGTACTGAATGAAAACGGGTACGTCCACCAACGGTGATCTGTATGCGATTATAATCAAAAAAAGCATCGATCACCTCCTGCCCTGCTGCAACATGATCTTCAGGCAGTACCAATATTATTTTACAATCATCATACGCATTCAAAAAAGCATTGATCGTATAATATAATAGCGGTTTGCCTTTTAATAAAAGAAATTGTTTGGGTAAAATATTATTCATCCTGCTACCACTTCCTCCCGCAACTATTATTGCAATTTTTTTCATGTATAAATTAAATACGTTTGGTGTTTATTGTTTGGTGTTGGGTTAACACCAAACAATAAACACCAAACCGATACTTGAATATTGTACGTCGAATATTGAATATTTCTTTTTAAGCTACAAATTAAAAAAAGCTATTATCAATCCTTATAGATTCCAACCTTCATTTCCCCGTCACTGTTCTTCATTGCACGATACATCCCTGCGCTGTTAAAAGCCATTGCCGTATTTCCCTGTGCATCCACACCTATCATTCCGCCTTCTCCTTTCATCTCAACCAATTTATGATGAACCACTTCATTCATGGCTTCCTGTAAATTCATTCCTTTGTATTCCATCAGGCAACTTACACTATGTGCCGCAACTGCACGAATAAATGGTTCCCCATGTCCCGTACAACTGATTGCACAGGTTTTGTTATTTGCATAAGTGCCTGCTCCAATGATCGGGCTATCACCGATACGGCCATATTTTTTATTCGTCATACCGCCGGTGCTGGTCGCTGCAGCAATGTTTCCGTAAACGTCGCATGCTGCGGCTCCTACTGTTCCAAATTTTTTATCCTTCATTAATTCTTCCAAACCCTGGTGCGTATGATCCAAAGAATAATTATCGCTGTCACGCATTTCTTTCCATTGATCATAGCGGAACTGGGAGAAAAAATATTCGTCTGGTTCTAATTTTATTCCTTGTTTAATAGCAAAATCATTAGCACCTTTTCCGCTTAAGAAAACGTGGTTGCTGTTGTTCATTACTTCCGCAGCAAGTTCGATGGGATTTCTAACATTGCGAACCGCAGCAACGGCACCTGCTTCCAGCGTTTGTCCGTCCATGATAGCAGCATCCATTTCCTGTACACCTTTCTTTGTAAATACAGAACCGCGGCCGGCGTTAAATAATAAATTATCTTCCAATACTACGATAGCAGCTTTTACAGCATTTGCAGCACTGCCATCCTGTTCCAACACGGCATAACCTGCATTCAATCCTTCTTCCAATGCAAGCATGTAAGCCCGTTCAAGCTCGGGTGTCATATCACTTTTTAAAATAGTTCCGGCTCCGCCGTGTATTACAATTGAGAATGGTTGCATATGACTGGTAAATTTATAGCGCAAAAATATTTAAATTAACCCCATAAACCTTCGAATCTTTTAGGAAATTAATTAAATGCTTATTAAAGAAGTAGAAGCTTTGTTTAATATTTGCTAATGGTGTAAAAGATACAACCTATTAAAAAATGATAAATTTAAAAATCAAAGTAGCATTTTTATCAAAATCGTTACTCATTATTTTCTTTATTCCACTTGTCACTATTTCTGTTTTAGTGGGAAGCTCTTTTTCCAACAACCGCTCAACCGAATCAAATTTATTTTTTTGTAGCAAAGATTCGTTCATTTTCAACTCTAAGGATACAGGCAATGGATTACCGTCTAAAAACTTTTTCCACGTGCTGTCAGTCTCATCTGAAAATTTATTTGCTGCTTTTTCCGCTGTTAAAATATTTATTTCTTTAAATATTTTCATGTCGGAAAGATGTGCAGAATCCTTTTGCAGATTCTCTAAACTATAATCGACCGGGAAATAAACGGTGAAATGATTTTCATTCTTATAATTATCAAGAAGGTACTTTTTATAATTCATTTTTATATAGCCTGAAGAATTTTCTCCCAGCAATTTTGCAAAACCATAGCCAGTTAGTTCCGCTTCAGGAATTGGTGAAAAGAAAGGAATTGGAGAAATAAAATCAACTTTATTAGTAGCGGAATCAATATTATTATTAACATTACTCAACCAGCCAACAATTTTTAATACTACCCTTTTATTAGCCGCTGAATCTGAAGTAATCTTAGTAGCAAAATATTCATAGTAGCCCGTTGTATCGACAGGCTTCCATTCAGTTTTATGAAAATCGATTTCCTTATTTTGATTGCAGGAAAATATACAAAGGAAAGAAATCAAAAGAATAAGAATCGTTCTCATACTTTTTATTTTAAAAGCTGCTCACATTCCAGCAGCAATTTATTTTTATCAATAGCAACTGTACCAACTTCTTCGCAAACAAGGCCACCGGCAATGTTTGACATCTCTGCCATCAGCTTTACATTTTTTGTTGCTGCATATACAACCGATGCAACTGCAATAACCGTATCACCTGCACCACTCACATCTGCAATGCTGCGTATATGTGTGGGAATAACGGCATGCTCATTATTGGTTTGATAAAAAATGCCTTTTTCCGAAAGTGTTATAAAAGAAATATGGTGATTTAATTTTTCATACAGCGTTGTATGAATATTTGAGAGTAATACGGTTGTTACTTCATCGCTGATAATATTCAATCCTTCTTTTGCTTCGTGAAGATTGGGTTTAAAAATATCAGCAAAGCGATAAGCAAAGAAATTCTTTCTCTTTGGATCTACTGCAGTTAAAATATTATTGGCTTTACACAATGAAATTACTTTTTCAATGACAACGGGCGTGAGTACACCTTTATTATAATCTTCAAGAATAACAATTTGTGGCTTTTCTTTTTTTATATAAGCATCAAAAGATGCTATTAATTTTTCTTCTTCTGCTGCTGCAAGTTCTTTGGTAATTTCTGCATCAAGCCGCATCATGTGTTGGTTGCGGCTGATGATACGGATCTTATTGGTGGTAATGCGATCATCGCTTTTAACGAGATAGCTTGTATTAATATTATTGCTTTTTAATAAACCGATAAGCTGCTCACCATCACTATCATTTCCCAAAACACTGATAGCATGAACGGTGGCTCCCAGTGATTGTACATTCAATGCAACGTTTCCTGCACCACCAATACGTTGCTCTCTTTTACTTACAGCAACAACAGGCACGGGCGCTTCCGGTGAAATGCGATCTACTTTTCCCCACCAGTATGTATCTAGCATCATATCGCCGATCACACCAACTTTAATTTGTGTGAATGATTGAAATAATTTATTAAAATCAATAGCCGCCATAATGATTATGCTTTGGTTTTATTTGCAACTGCAAGATAGTAAATAGGAATACCTATCAATACAATGATAAGGCCGGGCCAGGTAAATGTTGGTTTATAATAGATAAGTAAGCCACAAAATGCTATGGCCATTAATATATAGATCGCAGGTAAAAGCGGGTATCCAAAAGCTTTGTATGGCCTTTCTGCGTTAGGTTGTTTTTTTCTTAAAATAAAAATACCAAGTATCGTTAAAGCATAAAACAATACAACCACGAACGAGATCATATCAAGAAGGTCACCATATTTACCACTCAGGCATAAAACAGAAGCTACCAGGCATTGTATCCATAAAGCGAATTCCGGAACATCATGTTTATTAAGCTGGCCTGTTTTATTAAAGAACAAACCATCTTTTGCCATGGTATAATAAACCCTTGCACCAGCTAATATCAAACCATTGTTACAGCCAAAGGTGGATATCATGATCATGACCGCAATTACATAGGTGCCGATATTTCCAAAAATGGCTTTACTCGCAGCTACGGCTACACGATCCTGTGGTGCGTGTGCAATGTCATTTAATGGCAATACATTCAGGTACATTAAATTTGCTGCAACATAAATTAGTGTTACGATCAATGTTCCAAAAAATAAACTTAATCCAATATTGCGTTTAGGATTTTTTACTTCTCCTGCAATGAACGTTACATTGTTCCATGCATCACTACTAAATATAGAGCCAACCATGGAAGCTGCAATCGCTCCCAATATTGCACTGCCAACAACACCAGATGCTGTACCATCTCCACTTATACTTTTCATACTCCATGCATCTGTCCAGTTGGCACTCCAAACACCAGGCTTTGATGCTAATAAAAATCCAAAAACAATCAAACCGAATAAGGATAATAATTTTACTACCGTAAAACTTGTCTGGATCATTTTACCACCCTTTACTCCTTTTGTATTTATGTACGTGAGGAAAATAATCAGCATGATAGACACGAGTTGTGCAGGATATACCTTTATGCTACCCAGGTAAAAAAGTATATTGCTATCTGTAACTTCCAATGCTGGTATAAAGTAGCCGGCAAATTTTGAAAATGCTACACCAACAGCGGCGATCGTTGCAGTTTGTATCACTGCAAAAAAACTCCATCCATATAAAAAACCTGCCAGTGGATTGAATGCTTCTTTTAAATATACATATTGTCCACCCGCTTTTGGATACATAGCACTCAACTCTCCATAACTCAATGCAGCAGTAAGCGTCATAAAACCGGTGATGAGCCAAATGGCGATCAGCCAGCCAGCGCTTCCTACATTGCGTGTTATATCTGCACTTACAATGAATATACCCGAACCGATCATAGAACCAGCAACGATCATGGTTGCATCAAACAAACCGAGTGTGGGTTTAAAGGAAGGAGTTGTTTCTGTCATAATGCAGTTTTTGAATTTAGGCCATTTCTAAAACCCTATATTTTTTTTGAACCTCACCTTTAATTCCTCTCCAAAGAGGAAAAGGAAGGCTTTTAGAAATGGCCTTTGATAAAGTGTAAATGTATAAAATAAAAAATCCCGTCTGGTAACGGGATTCAAGATAAATAAATCTATCTACATTATTTAGGTGTTGCTGTGCTCATTTTTTTATTCATGCCTTCAATAACATCAGGGGTAATGTTCATGGTTGAGTCTTTATATACCATATAGTCAAGTCCTGATCCTGCAGTAAAAATATACATGTAGTTCTTTTCTTTGTTATAGTCGGCCAGGAATTCTTTAAGTTGCTTCTGGATATTGTCCATGAATTTATAACTCTTTTCATTAAGCTTTTGACTAAGCGCTTGCTTTTTATCGTCGATCTGTTGTTTCTCTCCCAAAAGTTCATTTTGGAATTGCTGCATTTCTTCATCTTTAATTGCTGCAGTTCCTTTCTTTAAAAAATTATCTCTTTTATTTTGGAGGCTTGTATAACCACTTTCCCATTCTGCATCTATTGCCTGTTGTTCTCCTTCCAGTTCTTTTCTCCTGTTCTTTATATAAGTGATCTTTTCATTCAGGGAATCAAGATCCACATATGCAATGGCAGGGCGTGTCATATTACTTGTATTGACTTCTGCATTTGAGGAAACAGCTGCTACGTTTTTTTTGTCAACAGGTTTTTTTTCTGAAAAATGAAAGTAATATAAAAGGCCAACTGCAACGATCAACACAACATTCAATACAATGGATAACTGCTTCATTAATTATGCTTTGTTTGGCGGCAAGATAATTACAAAGCCTTAGAATACAATATTTATAAGCATACTTTTAAGAAAGGCTTAACGCTGAAAAATCACATATAAATTGTGATTATTTATTTTAAAGCCTTATATAAAAATTGATGACCAATCTTTATTTATCCGGAACATAATCCCAGGGAAGGAAGTCTCCCATTTTTTCTGCTGACAGGTATCCTTCCATAAACAAATCAAGAGCGGGTGAATAATACCCATCGGGTTCGATCAGAATTTTTTTATCATCATTAAGAATACTAAATTTTGATAACTGGTAATCCCTTGCCTTTGTAGCATAATTTCTTCGGGAATAAAATTCGGGTTCGCTTTCATTCAGGTAATGAACAACTAAATAATTATTGAATGACAAAACATTTGATACACTGTCATTGTCTTTAAATACAATACTATCTTTCGTTAAAAGAAATGTATCTATTTTTTCTTTACCGGCTTTGTTTACGATATAAGGTGGAGACTTCCTTTTTCCCATAGAATCGATAGTAAAAAAATGATGCATCGTTTTCCCATCATTGATAATGGTATCATTGGTGGGAAGCAATTCCATTCTCCTGACTTCAAATCCTTCTTCTTTTAATTTATCCGCGTAAAGGCTTCGTATGAAATGCATCATAGATCCTTTATAGGCGATCGCTCTTTTCCATTTGTATTCGGGTGCCAGTGGTTCATTGGGTTCCATCTCCATAAATAAAGGATAACCGGTATAACTTACCCTGCTATGTTTGAAATCCATTACAAATTTATCCAGCTGGTATTTGATCGCATAACCAAGATTATAATTTCTTATGATAAACATGCCATCAGATTCTGCTTCCAGTGTATCATCTTTTTTATTTCTTCTGAATTTGATCTGCTTTGGATTATCAATCTCACATTTGAAAGCATTGTCAGACTGGCCCAGGAAATTATCCATAAATGTTTTGCCCCATTTTTCCCATCCATTCACTTCATAGGGAATAATGACTACGCCTTCCATCTCAACTATTTTTTTATTCAAACTGATCTTTAAGTTGAGTGGTAATTGTTGTGATGAAAAAGTATAAGTAAATGTTTCATATCCTACGCTGGATACAACAAGCTGTAAGAATTTTCCATCAGGTATGTTATTCAAAATAAATTTTCCAGAAGTATCAGTCGCAGTTCCCTTACTTGTATTACTAAGGAATACATTGCTGCCATTAAGGGAAATTTTATTATCTGCATCAATGACGATACCTATGATTGTATTTTTTTGTGCCTGCACAATACAACCAAATAATAGCATTATTGAAATTGCAAAAAACTTCATATTACAATCTTACACATTTACGGTTGCAAAACAAAAAAGGAGCAAGACTTTCATCTCACTCCTTGTATTTTAATCATCTAATTTTCAAATCTCCAAATCTTCAAATTATTCTTCCTCGTCAAAACTCATTGCTTCTTTCGTAGTCATCAGCAATTCGTATTCTTCTTTGCTACCCACGATCATATTTTCAAACTCACGCAAACCAGTACCTGCAGGAATATGATGGCCAGTGATAACGTTCTCTTTCAATCCAAGCATTTCATCGGTTTTACCTTGTATGGCAGCAGAGCTTAATACTTTGGTCGTTTCCTGGAATGATGCAGCAGATATCCAGCTATGGGTTCCCAAAGATGCTTTGGTAATACCTTGCAGCAATGGAGATGAAGTTGCAGGAT
>JBDTLP010000077.1:0-24632 GCA_039934735.1 Ferruginibacter sp.
ATAAATCCGTGAATATCCGCCCAGTCCGTATCATCCGCGTTCCAATCATTGGTGTAGATAAAAAAAGTTCCGAACAGTTGTGGTGATTACACCAAACCACGGCGTTTAGAGAAGACCCGGGTATTGAACATTGTATGTTGAACATTGAACATTCCTTTTTTACAAACTATCCCATTTATTAAAAATAATTATTTACAACAATCTTTTTTTCTAATAAAAATTGCTTTTAAGAATTTTATTAAGTAGTCTTTTATTACAATTACTGCTTTCATTTCCTATTTATAAGCGTTGAAAATATTATACTCTAACCGCAACAAAAATCCAGCCGAAGCTGATCTGTAAAGATCCTTCAACATTGCGAAACGATAACTTGCATCTACACGCATCCTACTCAATATAATAAATTGTGCAACAGGTGCAAGATCAAGATAAGTTTTGCCATTGCCGAAATTTGTTTGTCCCAATAGTTCCAGCATCAGGTTCAGGTTTATTTGATTGTAACTAGTATATTCTTTTGGCAACATTAATTTACCAATTGAAAAACTATAACCAATGGCATTGCGGTATTTATCAGGATAAAAAAATTTATTCTCATTGGTATTATCAGCAGCATGAAGAAATCCTGCACTAACAGACATCGCAACTTTATTAATAAGCTTTGTTGTTATGAACCCGGCTTCATAGCCACTATTTCTTTCATTCAACTCGATTGATTGCTGGTAAATTTGACTGTTATTTATAGCGGCCCTTGTATAGAATGCCATTCTGAAATGACTATGCACTTCATCGTTGCTTAAGAACCTGTATTTAAAATACAATGCCGCACCATTAGCAGCAAATCCCTTGTTTTCATTGCTGAAAAAACCTTCGGCATGCATCATCACTTTACCGGATATGCCAAACATAATTTCCGGGCGAAGGAGGTAACTATATTTATTTGAACCATTATTATTCATAAGCGTATTGGTAACACGAAAGCCAATACTTTTTGCAGCCATATTGCTTGCAGGTTCGGTCCAGGTAAAAAGTTCCTGTGCCTGTAATTCATGCATGAACAGGATCAATAAAATTGAAATAGTATGTTTCATTTGAAAGTAGCATTATTAAGTAGCGATTTGGAATCAGGATTAAATGATTGCAGGATTAAAAGATTGTGAATGAGGCTTTAAATTGAAAGGAAATCCCCAAACCTTTGTCATTCAATCCTGCAATCTTTTAATCCTGAAATCCTGATCCTAGATAGTTACATGATAAATACGTGACCCCGATGCAATTCCATCTTTTGCACAGCAACTGCCTGCAACACCGGTTTTATAACAATCCATTTTTGTGAACGCTTCGTTCTTTTTAAATTCTTTTGCTGAAACAAATCCTTTATCAAGTACCTGGATCGTTTTTTCGCCATTGAGTGTCTGGCCTTTTACATGGAGGAAATGAAATACCATACCATCTACTTTTACATGATTATCATCTGCTACCTCTACATTATTAAAACGAATATTTGCATTCATCTTTGCAACATGAAATCCAGCGTCTTCAACTTTTTTCTTTAGCTGATCAAAATCAATTTTTGCATCTTGTTTAAATGAAATTTCAAAAGTCGAATTTTTAATATTCGCTTTTACGCCTTCTACATAATCAAGAGACTTTAACGCTTTGTTGATTGAATTGCTGCACATGCTGCAGGTAAGTCCGCTTGCCTGTAAGGTTACAGTTGTTATTTGAGCAAATGCATTTACAGAACAAATAAGGGCAATTGCCAGGAGTAAATTTTTCATTGTAATATTTTTTATAAATAAATTAATTCATAAAACAACTGTTATGCTGCAATAGCATAACATGTTCATTTATTAAAAAATATCAAATGCGGAAAACACAATTCCTTATAAAGATCGGTGGACCGGGCTCGCCAGGCGGAGCATTAATATGAAGAATACTTTTATCAGGAGTTGAAGAAAAGCCAGTTGAAAAATAATTAAACGCTGGTATTATAGCAACCTGCGGAAGGGAAGCATCATAATTATTCGAAACATTTTTATGCGCATCCGCCAGTTTATAAAACTTATGTTCGTCATTACAGCAACCCCCTTTCTTTTCCTTCATGCCGCAGCGGCCACATTTTTTATCGTTTGCAGTATTGTAAAAATCTACTCCAGCCTGCTTGCCCATACAATAATGAATCTCCATCGCAATGCCCGAAGACACCGTGAGGTAGATGATCGTCAATATGGAAAGGAGGAACTTTTTCACCAGACAAAACTACTCAAAATTTGGAAGATTTCCTAGACATAGTGACTTATTAATATTTGAAGCCTTCTATTAATTTTCAATATTCAACGTACAATATTCAATGTTCAATGAAATACAAATCCAATGAATATTGTACGTTGAATATTGAAAATTAATTTAGAAACTTCGAATATAAAATAGCATCTTATAACAACTCAGTAACCCTATAAAATAATACCACTAGTTTACAAACCACCACTGTATCCCAAACCTCAATATAAATCCTTCTGTAGGATAATGAAGCGCAGAAAAATTGTTGTTGATAAAACCAAATCCATTTTTAAAACTTATTGTATTTAAATTTTCAGCACGGATATAACCAGTAAATCCTCTTATGCGAAAATGTACAAATGCAGTAATATCTGGTAAATTACTTTGGGTAGCCGAATCCTGTGGGGAAAACTGTCCCATGACAGGAGAATAATTAGGTGCTTTAAAAGGAGTAAAATATCGTACTTCAAGACCTGTGCTCAAATTTAAATTCTTATAAAAATGTCCTTCAAATGCAAGCCTGCTTCTTGTAAATACCAATGGCACTTTAATGGGGCTGGCTGCATCTGTTTGCTGAACCGTTGCATCAATATAATAGTTCCAATATTTTGAAACCTTTATCTTTTTAGAAGCAAACACCTGGATGAGATTGATCGCTTTGCTATATTGACTTGTATGATAGTAGTCAGAAAAATAAGTATAGTTTGCGATCAAATAATTTTTAAACCCGAGTGTAAAAAAAGGATTGGTTGCAGTGGCGCCGAAAGTTGTAATGTTCTCTTTATTAAAATTATTGCTGTTACCAAGATTGAATGAGGAACGATTATCAAAAATAAAAGAAGGCGTACGATTTACATTGGTGAAAAATAAATTTATATCTCCCAGCTTTTTATTGAGGTACCGGCTAAGGCTGGCCGAAGCACTATAGTCACCAGCATTAAAACCATTGAGGTAGTATTCTCCTTTTAATAATACATCCCATTTTTTATTTCTTGTCCTGTTGCGGTATTCACCATGAAGCATTATATTATAATCTTCAATCTTACCTGTGTACAAGGTTCCTTTAATACTTTGAAATGTAGCACCTGCTAAAAAGAATTGCGCCGTATTTTTTGTATCTGGAAATTGAATAAGCGAAAAATCATTACTCAGTATTTTCCATTTTTCTGATCTGAAAAAAGTATCCTTAACATTGTCAAGTGTGATACCATACCAATCCTTGTAAAGCGTAGAATCAGGAATTACATCCCGGAAACGATATTGATAAGAACTTGTTGTTAAACTATACTGCAATCTTAGTTTTGGATAAAATAAATACTCAGTAGTAGAATCATTTATTGCAATAGAATCTCTTTTGCCAAGATCATAGCTCTGCCGGAAAAAAATCGTAAAATCTTTATAAGTATTGCCGGTTGATACGGTTGTTACAAAAGGATTATTATTGTACCCAAGTGTATTTCCAATATTAACTGGAACGCTAAAACGCTGTTTAAAATTCGGGTTCAGTAAAGTTGAATCATATTGTACCCCTCCATTTTGAGAAGCACGTAATGTGTTTCCTACCAATACAAAATAGGCATTGTATCTTTTGCGCTTGCCCTGGTAATTGCCAAACAACCTGTAATTATTGTGATTGGTATTTTGAGTTGTAAAAAAACCAGGTGCACTTATCAACCTGTAATCAAATCCAACATTTAGATTGGGTTTTGGATTTTGAGTATGTGTGGCTTTAAGCATTTGCTCTTTACCGGAAGCAAGCTGATAACTCAATGAAGAGAAAGGCCTCGTTGTTTTATAGATCCTGGTATTTTCCAGGGTAAACATGTAAAGATCAAAAGCATGAAAACCTGCATCCCAACCCGGCTTCGCAAAAGTTTGAAATATCAATGGAAATGCAGCAGCGCCATTATTGCCAAGGGCCTGCCAGGCAGTTGGAACAGGAAAATATTTATCAAAATCATTTACACCCGAATCCAATGCATTGCGCCTCGTAGAATCTATATAACGATAACTGATCGTTAAAGAATCTTTTGAATCATCCCTGTGTTGAAAACCAATCGTATCTTTTCTTGAGCCTGAACTTGTGTTTTGTCCTAAAGGAACCGTACCATTTGTGCTGGTACTCGTGCCTGTTGTTGTATTGTTATCAGACGTTGCAGTTGTAGGTCTGCGTTGTGCAAACGATGCAGTTATAATTAAGAAAAACAATATTGTAAAACCTATTCTTTTCATTTAAAATATTGCCGTAAATTATAACGCTGCTATCAATTCCTTAAAAATATGTGTAAGCTTTGGCTCGGCATGTTTTGCGGCCTCCAGCACTTCTTCATGAGTAATGATGTTGTCTTCTTCCCTGATGCCCACATCTGTAATCACACTGATCGCAAAGCATGGTAATTGCATGTGGTTGGCAACGATCACTTCCTGTACGGTGCTCATACCAACTGCATCGGCTCCTAAAATTTCAACCATCCTATATTCAGCATGTGTTTCAAAAGTTGGACCCGTCACGCTTAGGTAAACACCTTCTTTAACATCTATATTTTTTGCATGTGCAATTGCTTTTGCTTTCATGATCAGCGCCTTATTGTATGCTTCACTCATGTCAGGAAATCTTGGGCCAAATTCTTTTTCATTTTTGCCAATTAAAGGATTGGGTGTGAACTGGCTGATATGATCATTGATGATCATGATATCACCCACTTTATATGACCTGTTCACGCCACCCGCAGCATTGCTCAGCATCAGGGTTTTTACACCCATATATTTCATTACACGAATCGGAAACACGATATCCTGTGCGGCATATCCTTCATAATAATGAAAACGGCCAGCCATTGCCATTACCTTTTTACCACTCAGTTCACCCAGGATCAATTTTCCTCTATGTCCTTCCACGGTACTTACCGGAAAATGAGGAATATCACTATAAGGTATCTCTGCTTCTATTTTTATTTCACTTGTAAAACTCCCAAGTCCACTACCCAGAACGATACCAACCACAGGCTGTTCACTGTATTTTGATTTAATAAATGAAACAGCCTCATTAATTTTCGCAATCATAAGCAATTTTTAAGTTAAGCCGTCAAAGTTAAGGGAAGAAGTTGTTAGAATGATGATAAAGGTCGGGAAAGGAAATCAGCTATCAGCTATCAGATATCAGCTGTGTTATTGACTAGTTACCTGTAATTAGTTTCCGGACCAATGAATAGAAATTTCAAAAACATACAGCTGACTGCTGAAATCTGATTTCTGAAATCAAAACAGCTGCTTAAATTTTACGAACTATCCTTCAATTCTTCCATTGACATTTTCACCCATTCACTTATCTTCGCCAAAATTTTTACAACATGAATTTACACGAATACCAGGCAAAACAACTTTTGAAAAAATACAATGTACCGGTACAGGAAGGAATTGCATGCAGTACCGCAACGGAGGCTGAAGAAGCTTATCGCCAGATCCACACTCAATACGGGAGCAAATTTGCAGTAGTAAAAGCGCAAATACATGCTGGTGGCCGCGGAAAGGGGAGCATCATTGGAAAAGATCAGCGTGGTGTTGCAGTTGGAAAATCAGCAGAAGATGTTGTAAATATTGCCCGTAATATTCTTGGTGGAACATTGGTTACTATTCAAACAGGTCCCGAAGGAAAACTAGTGAATAAAGTTTTGGTTGCACAGGATGTTTATTACGAAGGACCGAATCCTGTAAAAGAATTTTACCTGTCGATTTTACTTGATCGCACAAAAGGAGAAAACGTTATCATGTATAGTACTGAAGGCGGAGTGAATATTGAAGATGTGGCGCATAGTACACCTGAAAAAATCTTCAAAGAATGGATCAACCCGGGTGGATTGCTGCAAGGTTTCCAGGCAAGAAAAATTGCTTTCAACCTTGGACTTAGTGGTGAAGCATTTAAGAACTGCGTAAAATTTGTAACGAATTTATACAATGCATATGTTGATCTTGATTGCGGCATGCTTGAAATAAATCCCCTTTTCAAAACAAGTGATGAAAAAATAATTGCAGTGGATTGCAAGATGAACGTAGATGACAATGCATTGATGCGCCATGCAGATGTTGCAGCATTGAGAGATGTTAGTGAAGAAGATCCTACAGAAGTAGAAGCTGGTAAATTCAATTTGAATTTTGTAAAGCTTGATGGTAATGTTGGTTGTATGGTTAATGGTGCCGGTCTTGCCATGGCTACCATGGATATGATCAAACTAAGTGGTGGCGAACCTGCCAACTTCCTGGATGTAGGTGGTTCTGCAAATGCACAAACAGTCGAAGCAGGTTTCAGGATCATTTTAAAAGATCCAAAAGTTAAAGCAATCCTTATTAATATTTTTGGTGGTATCGTACGTTGCGATCGTGTAGCCCAGGGCGTTATTGATGCTTATCAAAGTATTGGAACGATCAATATACCCATCATTGTTCGCCTGCAGGGAACCAATGCGGATGTTGCAAAAAAATTGATTGATGAAAGCGGACTGAAAGTGCAGAGCGCTATTTTATTGAGTGAGGCTGCAGCGTTGGTGAATAAGGCGGTGGCATAAAATTAATTTTAAAACCATATTTAAAATCCCATCTGTTTTTGAATGGGATTTTTTTTTTAACCGCAAAAGGCACAAAGACACTGAGTAAAAATCTTTGTGCCTTTGTGCCTTTTGCGGTAACCAAATTACAGCTACTATTTTTAATCTAAATTGCACTTTAATAATTTCTTTATGCAATTCCGCGATGCCATTATAGATGATCTCCCAATCATTGTTGCGATATACAACTCCACCATTGCAGGGCGCATGGTTACAGCAGATACAACAGCTGTTGCCGTAGCAGATAAAGTTCAGTGGTTCCACCAGCATAATAATAACAAAAGACCTTTATGGGTAGTTGAGGATGATGACAAAAAAATAATCGGCTGGGTAAGCTTCCAGGATTTTTATGGAAGGCCCGCATACAATGGAACTGCAGAGATCAGTATTTATCTGGATGAAACTGAAAGAGGAAAAAGTTATGGAAAAAAAATGCTTGAATATGCCATTGAAAAAAGCCCGTCATTAGGAATACATACTTTGCTTGGTTTTATTTTCGCTCAAAACATTACAAGCCTGCAATTGTTTGCAAAACTTGGTTTCGAAGAATGGGCGAATCTGAAAGATGTTGCGATACTTGATGATAAAAGTTGTAGCCTTAAAATTGTTGGAAGGAAAATAAATGCAATTAACAATTGATAATGGACAATGGACAATTAATTCTCAATTCATAATTCTTAATTCAAATGCTTTCAATAAACTTCTCCCCATTTCCTGTTCTTGAAACTGATCGTCTATTATTAAGATGCATCACACTTGATGATGCGCCCCAATTATTAGTACTTCGCAGTGATCAAAAAATAATGCAGTATTTAGATAGAGAACCTTTCAAATCCATTGAAGAAACAACCGAATTCATCCAGGAAAAAGTATTGAACAGTTTTGAGAGCAATGACGGAATACTTTGGGTGATTGAATTAAAATCAGAACCAGGAAAGCTCATTGGCACAACAGGTTTTTGGCGAATGGATAAAGCGCATTACCGTGCAGAGATTGGTTATATGCTTCATTCAGATTATTGGCAAAGAGGAATTATGAAAGAAGCTGTAAAAGTTTCTATCGACTGGGCATTTACAAAAACGGAAATACACAGCATTGAAGCAAACATCAATCCGGGAAACGCTCCTTCAGAAGCCTTGCTGAAAAGTATTGGATTTGTGCAGGAAGCTTATTTTAGAGAGAATTATTATTTTAATGGCGTGTTTAAGGATTCAATCATATACTCATTGGTAAAAGGAATTCATAGGAAATAAGGAATAAGAAATGATTAATAAGGAATAAGAAAGTGAAATGCAGTTCATGCTATACAACTTTCTTATTCCTTATTTTTTATTTACAAGCTCAATTTCGACTACAACAAAAGTAGATTCGGATACATCCATCATTTTGCTGTGATGCAATTTTACATCATCAAAAAACAGCAACATGAAAATGATCATTACAGGTTCTTTGGGCCATATCAGCCGGCCATTAACACAACTATTAGTACAACACAATCACACGGTAACTGTTATCAGCAGTAATCCTGAACGAAAAAAGGAAATTGAAACATTGGGTGCAAATGCTGCCATTGGCTCCATGCAGGATGTTGCATTTCTTACAAAAACATTCACAGGCGCCGATATTGTTTATTGCATGGAATCACTTGGTCACGGGTTTTTCTTTGACCATAACCTGGACTACATGGAAGCGCTCACCAACATTGCGACTAATTACAAACACGCCATTGAAAAAGCAGGAATAAAAAAAGTAGTCCATCTCAGCAGTATTGGAGCGCATACTGATAAAGGAAACGGGATGCTTGCTTCTCACTATAATGTTGAAGCGATTTTGAAACAACTTCCTGCTGATGTAGCTATTAAATTTATGCGGCCCGTTGGATTTTATTATAACATGTTTGCATTTATTCCAACTATTAAAGCGACAGGAACAATCATTCAAAATTATGGAGGCGATGAAAGGGAACCCTGGGTTTCTACAGACGATATTGCTACTGTAATTGCTGAAGAAATGCAATTGCCTTTTAATGGCAGGACAATACGTTATATAGCAAGCGAAGAACTTTCACCCAATGAAGTTGCAAACATCCTTGGTGAAGCGATTGGTAATCCTGATCTAAAATGGATCGCAATTCCCAATGAGCAAATGCAAAGTAATTTAATTGCCGCAGGCATGAATCCTGCCGTAGCGAAGGGTATAACGGAAATGAATGCTGGCAGAATAAGCGGCGTTTTGTACGAAGATTATAATCGGAACAAACCAATTCTAAGCAAAACAAAACTGGAAGTATTTGCAAAAGATTTTGCAGCTGCTTACAACAAACAATAATCAACATTAAAACCAGCCTGCCGGTCGGCAGGTTAAACACATGGAAAAGAAAAATAAAATTGCAGTAGTAACAGGTGGTAGCCGTGGACTTGGTAAGAACATGGCCATTGCTATTGCAAAAAAAGGAATTGATATTGTAATCACTTACAACTCTAATAAAGAAGAGGCTGATAAAGTAGTAAACGATATTAAATCGATTGGACAAAAAGCTATTGCATTTCAACTGGACACAAGCAACACGAAAAATTTAAATGATTTTATTGAACAGGTAACGACTCATTTAAAAACAGAAACAGGAAGTACAAACTTTGATTTCTTAATCAACAATGCAGGCACGGCACTTTATGCTCCTGTTGCAGATGTAACAGAAGAACAAATGGATATCATCTACAACATTCATTACAAAGGCGTTTTCTTCTTAACGCAAAAAGCATTGCCTTTTATAAATGATGCCGGAGCGATTATAAATATTTCATCAGGACTAACTCGTATCACCATGCCTGGCTCATCCGTATATGCATCTCTAAAAACAGCCATTGAAGCACTCAGCAGGTATTTTGCAAAAGAATTAGGCAATAGAAAAATAAGAGTCAACACTGTTGCGCCTGGTGCCATTGAAACTGATTTTGGCAATGGAAGGGTGCGGGATAATAAAGATATCAATGATCACATTGCAGGCATTACTTCATTAGGAAGAGTTGGTTTACCCGATGATGTTGGGCCCGTGGTTGCATTCTTATGTACAGATGAAGCGTATTGGGTAAACGGGCAACGTATTGAAGTTTCAGGAGGACAAGCGATATGAGTTCTGATTTCTGAATTTAAGAATCAGCAAAAGTTTGATATTTGTATCTGAAAATATTTATTAGCATGGCAGACAAACAACCAATAAGAATAAAATCAATCAGCGAATACCATCGTTTAAGAAACTTACCACCACCGGAACATCCTTTGATCAGTGTGGTGGATTATGCAAAAATGGAATTTACTGCAAATGAAAAATTGCCCGCTATCGTTTCTGATTATTATTCTATTTCAATAAAAAGAGGTGTGGGAAAATTGTTCTATGGCCAGCAAGAATATGATTTTGATGAAGGTGTAATGTATTGCATGGCGCCCAACCAGGTATTAAGAGTAGAATCAGCCCAGCAAAACATAAAACGGTCGGGATGGATATTATTGATTCATCCTGACTTTTTTTGGGGAACAGCATTGGCAAAGAATATTAAGAAATATGAATTCTTTGATTATACAGTTCACGAAGCATTATTTCTTTCAGAGAAAGAGGAAGCTACCGTAAACCAGGTCATTCAGAACATTCAGCAGGAATATCAATCTAATATTGACAAGTTTAGCCAAAACATCATCATTTCACAAATCGAAACGCTGCTGAATTACGCAGAGCGTTTTTACCAGCGGCAATTCATTACAAGAAAAATCACCAACCATCAAATACTAAATCGGCTGGAAGAATTGCTCAACGATTATTTCAACAACAATGAAGCAATTAAAAATGGTTTGCCTACCGTTCAGTTTGTTTCTGAAAAAATGAATGTTTCTCAAAGTTATTTAAGCGGATTGCTGAAAGTGCTTACAGGACAAAGTACACAACAACATATTCACCAAAAACTCATCGAAACAGCTAAAGAAAAATTATCTACCACCAGTTTATATGTAAGTGAAATTGCTTATGAATTGGGTTTTGAACATCCACAATCATTCAGTAAACTTTTTAAAACAAAAACAAATTTTTCACCGATGGAGTTCAGGCAATCATTTAATTGATCGTGAGAGTTTATTAAATTTTCAATATTGTAAAATATTCAATTCCTCTACTTGTTAAAGTTTTCAAGTAATATTCAATATACAACGTACAATATTCAATGTTCAATAAAATACAAAAGAGCTTATCATTTTCGATAAGCTCTTTAAAATACCTGGCAATAATTGAATTCATTTTCAAATCACCAAATCATCAAATTAATTATTTAGGCAACAATACATGATCAATCACATGTATCACTCCGTTACTCTGATTAACATCTTTAATAGTGATCACTGCCATTCCACCTTTTTCATCCTTCAATACAATTTTATTTCCTTTCATCATTGCGGTAAGTGTACCACCTGCAACTGTTTTTAATGTTGCCATACCATTTCCTTCTTTGATCATTTTAACAAGATCAGCAGAAGAAATTTTTCCTGCAACAACATGATAGGTCAATATACCTGTTAATGTTTTTTTGTTCTCAGGTTTCACTAAATTATCAACGGTTCCTGCTGGTAATAAATTGAATGCTTCATTTGTTGGTGCAAATACAGTAAAAGGACCAGCACTCTGTAAAGTTTCTACCAGGCCTGCAGCTTTAACTGCAGCAACTAATGTTGTATGGTCTTTACTGTTAACTGCATTTGAAACGATGTCTTTTGAAGGATACATAGCGGCACCGCCTACCATGACTGTTTTTTCCATTTGTGCGAATGAAGTTGTTCCTATCAACGCCATTGCTGCTAAAAGGAATAAATTTTTAATCTTGTTCATAACTGTTTTTTTATTGGTTAAATTTAAATGTTGTGATGTTATCTACGGTCTAAGGTTGATTATGGATTTTTTTATAATAACATTTTCTTTAATGAATAAAAATAATGCCAGATGTTAAAAATAAAAAAAGCGGCTCAACGCCGCTTTTTTTATTTATCATATTCACTTTTAGATTTTGGTTTGGGAGGATTTTTTTTATCATCTCCCGGCTTTATCGCAGGTGTATTTTGTTTGGCCTTAGCTGTATCTGCAGGAATTTTTTGAGGTTCTGGAGCATATTCATCTGCGCCTGAATTACCATTATTTATTTTGTCAAGACTGTCAGCACTCGTTAGCATCTTGTCCCAATTCTCATCAACAGTAATTGCATCATTTGCCAGTTCAACAGGCTTGTCAAATGTTTTGATCTTTCCGTAATCCAGTTTTTTATCTTCATAAACCTTGCTCATAAAAATACCCCATCTTGGTGCTGACATTTCTGCTCCACCACCATTATTCTGGTAAATAGGAAGGAATGGATCTTCGCACCCAACCCATGTACCAGCTAATATTTCAGGAGTAAATCCAATGAACCATCCATCAGTATAATCATTGGTAGTTCCCGTTTTACCCGCTTTCTCAACGGGTATATTGTAACTGTTTATTCTTCTTGCTGTACCAAACTGAATGACACCCTGCATCATTTTAACCATCGTATAATTATCTGCCTCTCCTATTACCTGTTTGCTTTGTGATATTGGAAATTCCTGCAGTACATTTCCATTCTTATCTTCTATCCTTGATAAAAAAACAGGCACTGTATTATAACCTTTATTCGGGAACATGGTGTATGCCTGCAACATCTGCAACATCGGAATATCTGCAGCGCCCAATGCAATAGATGGATAAGGAGGTATCTTTATTTTTATACCACATTGTTGTGCAAACTCAATCGTTCTCTTCACACCAATAACAGACATGAGGTGCCATGCCGCTCCATTTAAAGATTTAGCAAGACAGTAGGCCATTGGGCCACCTGCCGTTGTAATTGTTTTACCAGAAAGTGTTGTTGGTCCACCTGATACATATGTTTCGGGAGTATAACCAGCATCCGTAACCGCTAATGTATAAAGCAATGGTTTAAATGTAGATCCGACCTGCCTGTTGGCTGTAACGTGATCGTACTTAAACCATTTATAATTGATTCCACCTACCCAACATTTTATTTCACCTGTGCGTGGATCCATGGCAACAAAAGAAGTCTGTAGTAATTGCTTATGATATTTTATAGAATCAAAAGGTGTCATAACCGTATCCTTTTCATGCTTGTCGTTTCCACTCCAACTGAATATTTTCATTTTCACCGGTATGTAAAAAGTTTTTTTAATCTCTTCTGGTTTCATACCCTCTTCATCCATTGCTTTCCAGCGTTCACTGTATTTCATCGCAGCTTCAATGATGTTATCATGATCCTTCCATAATTTATCACCCTTTTGTTTAAAAAGATAATCGAGCTTACTTTGTATAACAGGCATGTGTTGCTCAACAGCCTGCTCTGCGTATGCCTGCATGCGTGAATCAATGGTTGTATATATCTTCAGCCCATCTCTGAAAAGGTCATAACCCTCACCTGTCTTTGGATTTTTATGTGTCTTGCACCAGTCCTTTAATACATCGATCAATACAGAACGATAATAAGGCGCTATACCTACATTCTCATCTATTTTACGGTAATTGGTAATTAATGGTTTTGATTTAAATTTATCTGCCTGTGCCTGTGTTAGATATTGCTGTTTGGTATCAACCATCCTGTCAATTACAGTATTACGCCTATTGATAGACGCTTTTGGATGCCGGATAGGATCATAGATAAATCCTTTTAGCATTCCAACCAATACAGCAGCTTCTTCAATATTAAGTTGATTTGGCTCTTTTTGAAAATAGGTCCTGGATGCATTCCTGATGCCATATACATTACCCCAGGGAGCCCTGTTCAGATAAAGGGTAATGATCTCTTCTTTTGTAAAATTGCGTTCAAGCTTTACTGCTACGATCCACTCTTTAAGTTTTTGCATTCCCCTGGTAACAAAATTCCCTTTGCCTTGTCCAAGCATCATTTTAGCAAGTTGCTGTGTAATAGGACTTCCTCCACCATCAGTGCCCAATTTAATAACCGCCCTTGCAATTGCTTTTGCATCAATACCGGAGTGATCATAAAAGTACTGATCCTCTGTAGCAACCAATGCATGAATAATGTTCGGAGATATCTCGTTGTATTTTACTTCGCTCCTATTCTCGGAATAATACTTCCCCATTAATTTACCATCGCTGCTGATAATTTCACTGGCAAGATCTGCTTCAGGATTTTCAAGTTCCTGTACCGAAGGCATTTTTCCAAAGAGGCCAAAGTTTATTGCCATAAACAACAGTACAACAAACACAATACCTCCAAAAAAAATGCGCCATAATATTTTTACAGAACGTGTCATAGAATATTTCCTTTTTTAATACCCCCAAAATAAATCAATGAATATCTATTTTAAAATTTACCGGGATATTGATTGTTGAGGAGAACTTTATAAGTATCAATTTCTTTATTTGTCTTTAATAATTGCAGGTTTGCTTCAGAGATCACCAGGAAAGAATATTTATTTGCCTGCAACCATGATACTTCGTTAGGAGCGTCCTTTTTAATTTTATCGAAATATCTTACTGCGTCATCTCCATTTTCAAAAGTTGCCGTAATCAATATTGTCCTGTCGGCATCAAGTTGGTCTTTATTAATAGTTAAATGTTTCGATAAAAAATTACTACTGTTATATTTATCAAAAGCCGTTTTTGCTTCCCTGATATAAACCGCATCTACCTTATTCAAAATCATGATGACATATTGTGGCTTATCTGACTGCCAGGTAAATACACCACTCTTCATGGAAGCTGGCGTTTGAATGGAATCATTTTTTACAACAATATTCTTGAGGGCCTCAATCTTTTTAGGCTCAATGATCTTATCATTTGGCTTTACAATCTCAACGCCTTTTTCATCTGACATTACAACTTTATCATCCTCAGCCGCTCTTGTAACCTGCAGGCTGGTTAAGTATGATTCGATTTCTGCCCTTCTCTTAAGCACATCAATCAGTGTAATTGCTTTTTGTTTTAATGGCGATGTGGGATAAAGTACAATTATGTCTTTAAGTTCAGCAATCGCCTCACTATCTTTCCTGTCTTTGATGTAGTTGATGGATTCTATATACAACAACTGTGGTGTCCAGTAATTTTTTCCGTACACACTATCTGCACTTCTTTTTTCTGCGGCAGCATTTGCAAAATCTCCTTCGATGAACATATCATAAATGCGTTCATACCTTTGCGTTGCCTCCGGATTTTTCTTAGAAGGATTTGCTGCTGAAAGATTGTTGGAAGATTTGTTTGCATAAAGATTTTTATAAAATTCAGCTTTTGAAAGATTCCCGGTTTTTGAATAACTATAATATAAAACAAGATATACATCTGCATGTACGAGGCTATCCGGAACACGTTTTAAATATGCCTCGCTGGTATCGATCGCCTGTTGATAGTCTTCAAGATCATAAGCAAATAATTTAGCAAGCGCTACATATGCCCTGAAGATATGCCTGTCGCTACTATCTATTTTTTCTTTGGTAAGCGGCACATTACTCATTAAGCCATCATAACTTCCTTCGAGTAATTTAGAATTCCCCACACTATCCAATCTTAAACTATCTGGCACCGGTGCATCAATATCAATGTTTTGAAGGTTTCTGTTTGTAGCAGCATCCGTGGCAGATTTACGCCTCCAGTTATCTACATTATCACGCTTACCCCATTTGGATTTGAATTCATTAAACCCCTTTGATTTTAAATTTGAATTGTAAAAATACCAATCGCCTTTGCTGGCGGATTGATCAAAAATATTATCAGGTAACTTTCCTGCAATCCCTGTATTTCCACCACCACTTGCAGTATCATCTTCTTTTTGACCAGCTTCTTTACGATATTTTTTTACGATTTTTTTAATAAAGATATCCCTTTCTGCAGGGGACATATTTGCGATCATTTGTAAACTATCTTCCCTGCTAATGATATTTATTTGCTTAACTACGCCTCTAAGTGATGTCCTTCTTTCTTCAATTCCATCGAAATCTTTGCCCATAGCAGAATCAGGAATGGTAAGGCTGTCATAATAGTTCAATGCTATTTTATACTGATGGTTGTTGTAAGAAAGATTGCCCAATTGCAGGTATGCTTTATTTTTAAACAACTGGTTTTTTTCGTTGTATTTAATACTTTTTTTATAATAAACAACGCCGTTTACAGTATCAGGCCTTTGCATACTCAATTGCCCCGAAGAATAATAGATGATATCGCGGTAAGATTCAAATTTATCTTTCTTAGCCATTTTCTTCAGCTTTGAAATACTCTTTTGCAGCTCCTTTTCGTTGCCGGTAGTCCTGAACATTTTTGCATCATTCAACCTGGCATAAATATCCATTACAGGATTTACGGTATGTTTCATACACCTGCCATAATATTTTGATGCCTTATCAAAATCGCCACTCATTTCATACATCTGTCCCAATAAAAATTCCCACCTTGCTTTATCCTGTTTTGTTTTTGCCGTGGTAATTCCTTTTTCAAGATGTACCGCAGCGCTGTCATATGTTTTTTGTTTATAAAACCAATAAGCAGTTACTTCTTCCAGGTCATTACGAAGTCTTTTTGGAAGATTAGGATCATTTTGAAGAATATTTATCAAACCCGAAGCATCCCCGTATTGTTCAAGATCAACGAGTGTATGTGTGAGCCAAACCAATGCGTCATTGCGGCTAGGCGGAAGCGTGAATGTTTTCTGTACAATATTTCTTTTCTCTTTATTGGCTATTGATAAAACATTGTAGGTAGCCGAACTATTTGTTCCGATCAGCCTTCCATCATCCTCATTTTTTTTGCGTGGAAAAAGATTGTAGTTAATGAATTGAAATGCTATAACAGCAGAATCAAATTTTTTCTGCAGATAATAAGAACGGCCAATTAACATATACATATTATCTACCCAATCGCTGCGCAGATCGTGAAGCAGAATACCTGCGGTACATTTATAAATAACGGAATCAAGATCAGTTTTTTGTGAAAAAGTATTTTCAAGAGAATAAGGATAAAAAGAAAGTAGTTTTGAATAATCATCTTTTTGTGCGATCGTAGCTTTTTCTACTACGATATTTAATTTTTGATTGGCATTAAAATAGAAATTATAATGAGATACATTGTTTTGAATAAAATGGCGAATGATGCCAAATTTTTTTGTAGCAGTCTTTTCTGAACCAAGGATTTTGTCTTCGTATTTCTCTGGCTTCTTTTCATTTCCAAAAGGATCAAGGGTCCAGGTTGGCTGGGCAAAACTTTTATTTGAAAACAAGCAAAGCAATATGAAAACGGGGGTCAGATAAACTGTTCTTCTTGCCATGAATTAAAATGATTATATAATGCGATTAAATATCGGCTTTTTTTGCAATTAAGCAATCAAAGTTAATGAGGTAAAATTCAACATTTACATAATTGGCGTGTAAAATAGGTTAAAGGGAATAGGTTGATAAAGTTGACATGGTTGACAAAGTTAATAAAGGTTTTTCCATTATCAACTTTATTAACGCTATAAACTTATCAACCTGCATTCACCCAAATAAACGACCTTATTCTACTAATATTGGAACAGGTTTGTTATTTTTATATTCAAAATAATTAAATGGCAAAAACCGATGCCAATAATACATTAAAACGCCTGCGGAACCATTATCGTTTGGTTGTAATGAATGAGGACACTTATGAAGAAGTTGTAAAATTTAAACTCACCCGTTTAAGTGTATATATTATAATGAGTACAGTATTTGTTTTGATGGTAGCATTAACTACATCGCTGATCATTTTCACTCCATTAAAATATTATTTACCAGGTGTGGGATACGGCAGTGCCAAACAGGTAAAAGAATACCGCCAGTTAAAAATACGAACCGATTCTATGGAACAGGCTTTGGAACACCAGCACAGATACAATGAGGACCTTCAAAAAGTATTACAGGGCAATATTGGAAAACTGGATACCAATAATCTTACACTTCCCAAAGTAGAAAATACCGATGACTAAAATAATATTGCAATAATTACGTTGTAAACTGGAATCTACCTTAAGCATATTCTCTAATCACTAAAAAACGATATATGTTTAAATCAAAATCCAGGTCATCCAATGACGAAACCACTGTTGGCTCAGCAAGTATAATTGGTGTAGGCACTATTATTACGGGCAATATTGAGAGTAACGGAGACATCAGAATTGACGGCACTCTGAAAGGCAATGTATCTTCAAAAGCCAAGATCCTGATTGGACCTGAAGGTGTTATTGAAGGAGATATAACAGGACAGCAGGCTGATATTCTCGGCACCGTTCATGGCAGAATAAAAATAAGTGGACTGCTGCACCTTCATGGTAAAGCAAGTGTTGAAGGAGATATTCATGCCGCCAAATTACAAATTGAACCTACAGTTAGTTTTAACGGGCAATGTCATATGGGAGCCAACATCGTTGAGCTAAACCCCGATATGGCAGCAGCAGTAAATGAATAACAAACCGGATAATAAATTATTATGGAGATATGCGGGCCTTGCCACTCAGTTTTTGATTGGCATAGGCCTTTTTGTATTTATCGGAATGAAAATAGATAAATGGCTGAAATTAAAGATGCCATTAGCGGTTTGGGTTTTACCTTTGCTGCTTATAGTTGCCATCATCATTAAGATCATTAAGGATACGGCACAAAAAAAATAATTTCATGCAAGCTGCTTTTCGTTTCCTGGTTCCTTTGATTATTGTTTTCATTATTTTTTTGATAGCCCCGCTCCTTTTATCGGATATGCTTCAACGAAACAATATTGATAAAAATGTATTATTAGTCTCCAATATACTTTTCTTTATCATCAGCATTATTTCATTCGCCATACAAAGACGTGGTATGATGAATAAAAACCCACATGTTTTTGTACGATCTGTTACTGGCGGCATGATGATCAAAATGGCTTTTTGCATTATTGCAGTGATTCTCTATGTAAATTTAATTGGCCCGGCTTTCAATAAAAGAGCTGTATTCATTTCTCTTTTCTTATATCTTGTTTACCTGTTTACAGAAGTAATGGTTGTAATGAAGATGAACAAAAAACAGCATGCCTAAACAAGAAGTCCCACTATTACAACTCAAGCAATTCATTCCTGAAAAAAGTTTTGAGGATGTGCTGCATTATATCCAACATTATAAGGTACAGCTTACCATTACCAAACAACGGCAAACTGTTTTGGGCGATTACCGTCATGCTCATAACGGTATCGGGCACCGCATAAGTGTAAATGGCAATTTAAATAAATACAGTTTTTTAATTACGCTGCTTCATGAGCTGGCACATTTGTTCACGTATGAACGATTTGGACATCGTGTACAATCACATGGGCGTGAATGGAAAGATGAATTTGGTAAGATACTCGCCCGATTTTTAGCAGCAAAAATATTTCCTGCAGATATAGAAAACGCATTGCTTCATACACTTAAAAATCCGGCAGCAAGCAGTTGCGGTGATGAAGATTTATTGAGGGTACTTAGAAATTATGATGCAAAAAAAGAAGGGCACTATCTTGTTGAACAATTAAAAGAAGGCGAACTGTTTCAAATAAAAGGAGGACGTGTTTTTAGAAAAGGAGAAAAAGTGAGGAAACGATATAAGTGTATGGAGATTGCGACGAAAAAATTGTATTTGTTTAGTGGGGTGTACGAGGTAGAGGCAGTAGGAGGAGATCAGATATCAGAAATCAGAGATCAGCTATAAATGTCCGTCTATTCTAATATCTGCTGCTGCTAAAGCTATGAGAAGAAAGATGATAGTCCCAATTATATACATCCGTGCATACTTTCTTGAAAGCTTCATTTCACTTCGCCTTAAATCAAATGACTCAAAAATTTATTTATACCTCGAGCTACGATACAATACCAGGTAACTCAAAAGAGCCAAACAACCAAGAAACATGTAGTAATATGTTTTAGTAAATGGAGGTTTAAAATCCAGCAAGATACTCATCCAGAAAATAATTGAAAATGTATTGAAATACATTAGTAAAACAGGCGTAACAAAAGAAAATAATAGTGGATCTTTATCTCTCTTTTTATACCAGGAATATATGAAATAATTTAAAAAATAAAATGCATTCATAATTTAATTTTAACATCCCGGAATTCCATATCTATATATTTTATGGAGCTCAAACATAATGTCTTCAGCTGATTTCTGAAATCTGATATCTGACATCCCTACTTCTCCCCAAACCTCAACTGATGCCCACTATTGTCAACGATGCCAAATTCTTTCAAATTACCCGGCTTGATTTGTAATTGTCCACTTGGTTCCACCATTCCCATAGAAGAATATTTCGCATACAGGTCCTCGATATTACTTACAAAAATGAAGCAAGCTAAAGAACGGAAAGTAGTTTTGTCTTTATGCTCATAAAAAAATAACTGTATATTCTCTTTGCTTACCACGAGGTAGTTACCAAAATAAGAAATATCAAAATTTAATTTGTCCTTATAGAACAAATTCGTTGTTTGTATGTTAAGCGTAGGCAGTATCGGTGAAATTGTATGAAACATAATATATAAATGGTACTCTCCTAATTTTATATGCAAAAATCACCTATTTTCGGGATTAATAAATTTATAACCCTGTTTGGATCAAATTAAAAAATACAGCGAAGAAGAACTGGTGGCACTTTTAAGGAGCCAGGACCAACAGGCATTTTCCTATCTATACGATAACTATGCAGCTGCACTGAATGGTATCATTTGCCGTATGGTTGATGAAACCCATCTTGCAGAAGATATATTACAGGAAGCATTTGTAAAGATCTGGAACAACTTTATCCATTACGACAGCAGCAAAGGTCGTCTCTTCACATGGATGATAAATCTAACACGTAATCTTACTATCGATACTTTACGAAGCAAAGGGTATAAGAAATCCCGGCAAATCTCAAGAGATGAAAATTCCGTAAGTAATTATCATGACAAGAGTTCGGCGGTTGACAAATTTGACTCTATCGGCCTAAGGAAACAAGTTGCTAATTTAAAGCCAGAACAAAAAAGTATTATAGACCTCGCATATTTCAGCGGATATACACAGGAAGAAATTTCTAAAGAGATAGGTATTCCCTTAGGGACGGTAAAGACCCGTATGCGTTCTGCTATTTTAGAATTAAGAAAAATGCTCGATCATAAATAACAATAAGTGGAACTAAACGACATCATATCATCCGGTTTGCTCGAACTATATGTTCTTGGCATGGCTAATGAGCAGGAAACTGCCCAGGTTACAGCTATGTCGAAACAATATGCCGAAGTATCAGCCGAGATCTTATCGATTGAGTTGAGCCTTGAACATTATGCAAATATTCATTGCGTGAATCCACATGTAAAAATGAAGGAGAGCATTTATGCAGCAATAAGTGGGGAGAATAATAGTAGCCACGTTACTCCAGTCAGGCAAATGACCCAGGCAACCGCTAAAGTAGTTCCCGTTTCTTCATTCTGGAAATATGCTGCTGCTGCATCTGTCATTTTATTAATTGGTAGTGCGATATTGAATTATAATTATTATAATAAATATGAAACTGCGAATAATGAACTCGCAGCTGCTACTAAAGAAAAAACAAACATCGAACAACAATTGGCTGTTGCAGAGCAGGCAAATGATGAGATGAAAAATAACCTGAATGTTGTTCAGAGCAGATATAGTGAACCACATCTTTTACCCGGCTTACCTACATCACCCGATGCAGTTGCAAAGATCTTCTGGATGAAAGATACACATGATGTTTATATTGATGCTAGCAATTTACCAGATGCACCAGTTGGAAAGCAGTACCAGTTCTGGGGAATTGTTGATGGTAAACCGGTGGATGGAGGTCTTATTATTACAAACAAAAAAGATGATAAATATAAGATCCAAAAAATGCATTCGTTTGGAAGGGCAGAAGCTTTTGCTGTTACATTAGAAACGATGGGTGGAAATCCACAACCAAAAGGTACCATGTATGTGATGGGAAAAATGTAATAAAAAACTTTAACTAATAGCTGGCCCCGAAACTAAAAATTCCGGGGTCTTTCTTTTAGGAAATGGCCATTATTTTTATTAACTTCAATACACAATCTGCAACATGAAAAAACTCCTTACACTACTCATACTTACTATTTCATTTTCCTCTTTTGCACAAAGAAGAAGTTATGTACAAATTGGTGCGGCAAGTTATTTATCTACCAAAGGAGCCAGTAGTTTTTTTGGTGGTGGATTGGGCGCCGGAAGTTCAAGAGGCGTTGCCGGTGCCGGCATTGGTATTGAACTTGTATCACAGGGAAAGCAAACCATCCTTCCTGTTTATGCTGATATGAGATGTTATTTTAGCCCAAAGAAAAGAAGTTTTTATGCAACTCTTCAACCAGGCTATCATTTTAAGAACACAGCAGGAAGTAAAGTTGATCACATAACGATTAAGGATAAAGGCGGAATTTATGCCGGGATCGGAATTGGTTTATTTGCATTTGATAAAAAATCGCCGGGAGTAAATTTTCAGTTGAAATATGTATTCATGCAGGATAAGGTGAGAAAGACTGTAGAAGGAAGTCCTGATGGATCATTTATAAGTAGTACGCATGGTGGGTTTGTGGGGTTGAATGTGGCGGTGGTACTTTGATTTTATTAAAAAATGCTAAGCTAAAATTGCTACCCAAATGATTCTGCTCCAGGTAGTATTTTCGATACAGCTACCTGATATCTATAGCAACAAAGCAATTGAAAATATTTTTTAATGTTATTTTTAATGAGTATTCAGTCTGCATTAAGCCAACCAAAGAATAATAACATTTCAAGTCGAAAATTATTACAAAATTATTTTAGAAGATTCAGATCTTTTGGTGACCTTCAAGCTATCAAAGACTTCAAATAATATGATCAGGTACCCTTACCTGTGAAAACAATTTTAAATGAGCATTCATTATTGAATTTTGAAATTAAAAAGGTTGGCTTTAGAAATTTCAAATTCTCACTTTAGATTTGCAATAAAATCCATAATATACTTATTTTCAATAATACATTGGTCTCCAATAAATTCTTTATTTGGAACATCCCCCTTTATTATTTAAGAAAAAAGACCAGTTTATACTAAAAAAACAGAAATTTATATAATAAAAAGCTGTTTAAATAGTAAATTATTATTTAATTTAGACATTGAAACGGAAAATTATGATAACTCGCACTTTAGAAAAAGCTATTCATGACCGCTTATTTAAAGGCAAAGCAATAATAGTTTTTGGGCCACGTCAATGCGGAAAATCAACGCTTGTTGAAGCAGTGCTTAGTGGTAAAGAATATTTGCACGTTAGTGGTGATGATAGCGACATCAGGGAGATATTATCAAACACAAGTGTTGCTACTTTAAAAACAATCATTGGCAAAAAAAAAATATTTTTTATTGATGAAGCGCAGCGAATCAATAATATTGGACTTACTCTTAAACTAATTACAGATCAGATAAAAGATGTTCAAGTTATTGCAACAGGATCTTCCGCCTTTGAATTATCAGGCCAGGTTAATGAGCCGCTAACAGGGAGAAAATATGAATTCATGCTTTATCCTTTAAGCTTTGGAGAAATGGTAGCGCATCATGGATTTTTAAATGAAAGAAAGCTAATCGAATATCGTTTGATCTATGGTTATTATCCTGAGATAGTTTCTAAACAAAGCGAAGAAAAAGAACTACTAAAACTATTAGCGGGTAGCTATTTGTACAAAGACCTGCTGATGCTGGAGCAGGTTAAAAAACCTATACTTCTTGAAAAATTATTAAAAGCACTCGCACTACAAGTAGGTAGTGAGGTAAGCTATAATGAACTTGCTCAAACAATTGGTGCAAATAAACAAACTGTTGAAAAATACATTGACCTTTTAGAAAAAGCATTTGTCATATTTGTTTTACCTGCTCTTAATCGAAATGTCCGCAATGAAATTAAAAAAGGCAAAAAAATCTATTTCTACGATTGCGGAATTCGAAATGCTATAATAAATAACTTCAATGTTATGACCTCCAGGACTGATGCTGGAGCATTGTGGGAAAATTATGTGATCTCTGAAAGAATGAAATTCTTACACTACAATAATTTAGATGCTAAACAATATTTTTGGCGAACAACTCAGCAACAGGAAATTGATCTTATAGAGGAACATGAGGGCGGAGAATTAAAAGCATTTGAGTTCAAATGGGGGAAACATGAAAAAATACGGTTTCCTCAGACCTTTACTGATAATTACAAAGGATCTGAAACTTTTGTGATTTCCCCTGATAATATTGAAAAATTTTTATTACAAGCCGAAAAATAAATCCTTAATTATTTCCTATTCTAACTGTTTCCCCTTTAAAGCTATATATGTTTCCCGTCAAAGGATTGCCTTTATCTTTATTTACGATTGTCGGCATTATCCAAATTAATTTTTGTTCGTGCAAGATTTCTCCGGATTTTTAATTTCTTCAATGTGTATATCTCCAATCTAGCGAAGAACTAGTTCAAAAATTCACATGTTGGACCAAACAAAAAAACCGATCTTATGATCGGCTGAAATTGTACCCGGGAACGGAATTGAACCGTCATGACCATTACTGATCATCCCGATTTTCATCGGGACGTGTCTACCAATTCCCATTCATTTCTTTGCTAGTAAAAATTCAATATACTTCCTGCTCTTTTTATTTTTGATTTCCTTTTCACGTTGAGATGCTAATGCTCGTGTTGTAT
>JBDTLP010000078.1:0-24062 GCA_039934735.1 Ferruginibacter sp.
TATCAGCCGGGCACCATCCCCGCTGCTTGTGAAAGGACGGCAAAGGTAGGGGTTTCGGGATAAATTATTGGCATTGCTCCAGTGATTTTTTTCTAAGCCCCATGGTTGCTGTCACACAAACCATTTAATTGCCACTTATTCACTGATTTTTTTGCCGTGGTTTGGTGTTTTCACCAACCACTATATGAGGCTGCTGATTACATCCGGCCAAAGCAACATAAATGCCACTGTTAGCCGCAGTTTGGTGTTTAAGTCCCGTGGTAGGTGTCCCACCTACCATTAAATTGCCACTGATGCCCTGATTTTTTTGTTCGCCGCGGTTTGGTGTTTTCACCAACCGCAGTATCATGGCAGGTGAAAACACCAGGCCATGGCTGGGTAATAAATCAGGTTGCATAAAAAATCGTTTTAAAAAAAATGCAACCAGTGTGGTTGCAATTTTTTCATTTTAAAAATTTATGCACCCTCAAAGCATTGGTGTGCAGTTATAACTTAGTTTATCATGCCCTGAATAGCAGCTCCCGTGGCGAAGGAGTTGACTTTGATCGACTGATTTTTACAAGATTAGTTTCTGAGCATGAACCTCCTGTCCAAAGAAAATACTTGCATGATTACTAAAATCATCTGTTTCTCCAGTTGTATAAAACTCTCTTTTGGCATTTTTGCTGCAATTTTCGGCAATTTCCGGGTGTCTTTGGAGGTAATTTACCAGGCTTTCGGCTACAATTTTCCCTTGTGATATTACTGAAACTGTTTTAGGAACATATTGCAATATTTTATCCATAAGCAACGGATAATGCGTACAGGCAAGTAAGATTGTATCAATATCCTCATCTTTTTGTAATAAATGACCGATGTGTTTTTTTACAAAATAATCAGCACCCGGAGATTGGTATTCATTATTCTCAACCAATGGAACCCAAATTGGACAGGCTTCCTGGCTGGCTTTAATAGAAGGATAAAATTTTTCTATTTCAATTAAATAAGAATTCGATTGCACGGTTCCTGTAGTTCCCATAATTCCTACATGTCCTGTCTTGCTATAATTTCCAATTATTTCTGAAGTTGGCCTTATTACACCAAGTACTCTTTTTGACGGATCCAGCTGAGGCAGATCGTTTTGCTGGATCGTTCTCAATGCTTTTGCAGATGCTGTATTGCATGCAAGAATTACCAATGGGCAACCTTGTTCAAAAAACCATTTCACACATTCTAACGTGTATTGATAGACGGTTTCGAAACTACGGGTACCATAGGGCGCACGTGCATTGTCGCCAAGATAGAGATAATCATATGCAGGCAATTGCAGAACAATCTCTTTCAAAACGGTTAAGCCGCCATAACCACTATCAAAAACGCCGATGGGATGATATTTCATTTGTCAAAAATAATAAAGCCATCCGTTTTATCTGCGGATGGCTTAAAATAGATGTATTAAAAATTAATTTATCCTTTTTTAGGAGTTGTTGCTGCGGGCTTTTGAGCCGGGGCAGTTGTTCCGCCTGGTGCCGGTGTATCTCTGATATTCAATTTCTTTTTTACCAAACCAATGATATTATCAGATGGAGGATAAACCAAAAGAGAATTGATTTCAAAAACATAACCATAACCATTTTCTTTTGCAACAGCCTGGATAGCTTCAAGTGCTTTTTGACGAATAGGAACCCCTGCTTTATTTGCTTGTGCCTGGTACATGTCCTGTGCCTGTTGGTTCCAACCCTGAAGACGCTGATATAGATCAGACAATTCTTTTCTCTTGATATCTTTCATACTAGGAGTCCATTTTATAGAATCTGTATTAAAGCCAGTCACCTTATCATCAAATTCTTTTTTCATATCTTCTCCTTGTTGTACAAGAGATGCTTCATATTCTTTCAGGTCTGTATCAGCTTTTTGTGCTTCTGGCATAGAACCCATCAATTCTTCCGTATTGATATAACCAATTTTGGTTTGTGCAGATGCATTAAAAATTCCGAATCCCAGTACAAGTACAGCTGCTAAAATTAATTTTTTCATTTCTTTTTAAAAGTTTACTGTTTAAATTTTATATTGATATAAGTGGTTTATTTGTAAAGATCTGCTGCGTCTAATTCGGGCATTGTCAATTATTTAACACCCATATTTCTAAGCACTGCTTCACTCTGATCCAGTTTTGGGTCGGCAAAGATAACGGTAATTCCTTCACTTTTATCCAGTATAAAATCATATTGTTTTTCTACTGCAAGTTTTTGAACTGCGTTATAAACTTTGTCCTGGATTGGTTTTATAAGTTCCTGTCTTTTTTTGAACAGGTCGCCTTCAAAGCCATAACGTTTTTTTTGAAGGTCACGAAGTTCTTTTTCTTTATTATAGATCTCATCTTCTCTTTTCTTTTTCAATGCATCCGGAAGCATAACCTGTTCTGCATCATAATCTTTAACCATTTTATCTACTGCTGCCTGTTTCTGGTCAATTTCCTGTTGCCATAATTCACTAAACTGGTCTAGTTTTTTTTGCGCCTCTTTATATTCTGGAATTTTATCTAAAATATATTTAGAATCAATAACTGCATAACGTTGTGCATTTACACCCAAAGAAATGAAAAGCACAAGAAGCGCCAGTGATAATAACTTTTTCATTTTAATTTTTTTTACAAATAAGTGATTATGCAAAATACAAAATAACCTGCTACTCTGCTTCCTGACCAAGCATGAATGTAAATTTAGCAGCGCCTTTTAAACCAGTGGTTCCATTGTACCTGTCAAATCCAACTCCATAATCAAAGCCCAGCAAGCCGAACATGGGAAGGAAGAAGCGTGCGCCCACACCTGCTGAACGACGCAATTTGAAAGGATTATAACTTTTGAAATCATACCATCCATTTGCCGCTTCAAAAAATACAAGTCCATAAATGGTACTGGTTGGGCTTGTGCTAAATGGATAACGTAGTTCTAAAGTATATTTATTAAAGATGGTAAAATATTCAGTTGGTGTTATATTATCAGGATTTATTTTAGGATTTGAATTCGCATAAACCGGGTATCCTCTGTGAGAAATAATATCATATCCCAATAAAGCTGTTGTATTGCTTAAGCCTGCATCACCCAACTGGAAACGTTCAAATGGCGACACTTCCAGTTTGTTATTATATCTTCCTATATAACCCAATTTAGCTGCTACTTTTAAGATAAACTGTTTGTTTTTATCTTCTCCTCTTGCTCTTCCAATTGGCGTGTACCACTCACCGTTAAAGCGGTATTTGTGAAACTCAGGTAATTTATATTGATTGGCCGAACCATCAGTAATCCCAATTAAAGAGTAAGGAAGTGTGAACTGTCCACTAAGCATAAAGTTAGACCCGCTTGTTGGGAAGATTGGATTTGGACCAGCAGAATTACGCAATAAAGTAACCTTTAAACTTACGTTGGTAGAATTACCATTACTAAGTCCTTTAAATATATTGGGATAATTCTTAAGCTTGTATTGCTGAACATTCAATGAGTATATAAGGCTGAAATAATCATCGGGCCATTTTAATTGTTTACCCAAAGCAATTCCAAATCCAACTGTTTTTACATAAGAAGTATCTCCACAAGATTTACAATAGCTGCCATATGTATCATATGCATTTGCATATTTGGTATTGAAATAACTGAGTGAAAACGAATTTCTTTTTTTACCTCCAAGCCATGGTTCAGTAAATGAGAAATTATACGACCTGTATGCCCTGCCGTTAGACTGAACCCTTAAGCTTAGTTTTTGTCCGCCACCCGATGGTAATGGATCCCACGATGATTTGTCACGGATATTATTCAATGAGAAATTATTGAAGGTAACACCAAGTGTACCTGTTAAACCGATACCACCACCAAAACCTGCAGACAACTCAAGCTGATCTGAAGATTTTTCTTCAACCTGCCAGTTAATATCCACCGTTCCATTGTCAGAATTGGGAACAACATTCGGGCTTATTTTTTCAGGATTAAAATATCCAAGCTGCGATAATTCACGTTGTGTACGAATAATATCTGCACGGCTAAATCTATCACCAGGAACTGTTCTCAATTCCCTCAGGATTACGTAATCTTTTGTTTTATCATTTCCGGTAACTGTAATCTTTCCATAAGTAGCTTGCGGTCCTTCGGTCATACGAATTTCAAAGTCAATCGTATCATTGTAAACGGCTGTTTCAACGGGGTCCAATCTAAAGAAAAGATAACCATCATCCTGGTACAAACTACTGATATCTCCTCCTTCTGCTGAAAGTTGTTTCCCCAGTCTCCTGTTTAAAAGATCAAGGTTGTAGATATCTCCTTTATTAATGCCAAGCAATATATTTAATACCGAATCAGAATATTTTGTATTCCCTTTCCATGACATATTTCCAAAATAATATTTTCGTCCTTCACTTACTTTGATATCGATATTCAAATGCCCTCTTACGCTATCTGTTGCATAAAAGATTGTATCCGCTACTATCTGCGCATCTCTAAAACCTAATGAGTTATAGTATCCAAGTACTTTTTCTTTATCTTCTGTATATTTTGTTTCATTGAATTTAGATCCGCCAAATTTAGGCCTGAAGTAAGGTTCAATATATGTTCCTGTTCTTGTTGGAGAAAGAAAACTCACCGTGTTTAAATATTGTTTAAAGCTCAGCGGTTTTGCACTATCACCGTATGGGCTAACCACTCTTTCAGGAAACAAAGTGATCCTCAACATTTCCTTAGTGCCCTTCATTTGTTTTTTCAATTTCTGATCGGCAACTGATTCATTACCGGTGAAATTGATAGCATTGATCCTTACTTTATTTCCTTTCGTAATTTTAAAATTTAACGAGACAGCATTATTCACACCTGTCAAAGCATGCTCTGTCATTTCTATCTGCACATTTCTAAATCCCTTTTCATAATAAAATTTCCGGATAGCTTCTACTGCACTCAACTTCATGTTTTCGGTAAGCACTTTATCTTTTGACAATTCAACCTTTTTTTCAAGGTCATCTTTTTCTCCTTTTTTAACACCGGAAAATGTGAAATCAAGCAGCCTTGGCCTTTCTTTCAATTCAATTTCAACATATAGGTTTGTATCTTCCAGCCTTGTTAAGTTTATTGTTACATCTGAAACAAGGTTCTGTCTCCATAGTTTCATAATTGCTTTTGCAAATACATCAGAACCGGGTAGTTGTACTTTATCACCTACTGCCATACCGCTGATTGATATAATTAAATTGGCATCATATGATTTTGTTCCTACAACAGTAATGCCGGCAATCGTATAAGCTTTTGCAGTCTTTGAAGTGAAAATTTCCAGTAATGCCGGATTGATTGATACAGGTGATGTATCGGCTTTTGGACTTGTAGGAACAGCAGGATCGACTTGTGCGAATAAATACGAGCTGGATAAAGAGAAAACAACAATAAGAAAAAAGTTCTGGTAAATCCTGTGCATCAATTGGTTTTTTACGTGCGGCAAATTAAGCCCATTAATGAAAACAATTTGTTAAATGAAAGCTATCAGCTGATTCTGTTCTTCATAAAGTAGCTTTTAAAGGCTTAATTTTTTTAAAACTTGTTTATTGGTTTGTTGTTTTTTCTTTTTTAACCTGTTCACCTGTTTTTCCAAAACGTCTTTCTCTTTGTTGAAAATCCAGGATGGCTTCATATAAATTTTCTTTTCGGAAATCAGGCCAGCGTGTATTGGTAAAATACAATTCTGCATAAGCAAGCTGGTACAATAAAAAATTACTGATCCTGAATTCACCACTTGTTCTTATCATTAATTCGGGATCAGGAAAATCTTTTGTAGTTAAATGATTTTGCAGTGTATCCTGTGTAATATCATTGATGTCGATCTTTCCTTCTTTAACTGCAGATGCAATATTTTTCACAGCATTTACAATCTCCCACCTGCTGCTATAACTAAGTGCCATTACCAGGTTAAGTCCTGTATTGACTGACGTTTCATTGATTGCTTCTGCAAGTTCCTGTTGCGCAAAACCAGGCAACATACCTGTATCACCAATCACGTGAAGCTTAATATTATTTTTATTGAGTGTAGGAACTTCTTTTTTAATGGTATCAACAAGCAGTTCCATCAGACCTGTTACTTCATATTCGGGCCTGTCCCAATTCTCTGTACTAAAAGCATATAAAGTAAGATATTCAATCCCTAATTCTGCAGCGCCTTCTACAATATCACGAACGCTCTCAACTCCATGAAGATGTCCAAATAAACGGTCCTCTCCTTTTTCTTTTGCCCAGCGGCCATTACCATCCATGATGATAGCAATATGCCTTGGTAATTTTTGAGTATCTATCGTTTCTTTTAAAATCATGAATGCGTAAAATGTCCAATCAGGCTTGGGGCCTGAATTTGGGCAGCAAAAGTAGGAAAATTTAGTAGAATACCTGAATTCTTATAATCTTAATTATACTTTGTCTATTGAGGTAATAGCAAAAGCAAAACTGCCAGGTTGAGCTTGTCGAAGTCGGGCTAAGAACAAATAACGACTTCAACAAGCTCAGCCTGCCATTGGTACAAAAATTTAGCCCCGCTTGCGTGGGGGCTAAATTTATTAATATAATAATTAAAAAAAATATGCTGAATTAATATGCTGTTGGGCAACGATAAGTACCAATATTAAATGAGATGCCTATTTCAGCAATTACATATTGATCTTTTTGCTTGCTCCAGCCACGTTGTGCACCTGCATGAGAACTCAGCATATCATCAGGTCTTGTTTCACTTGACCTGTCCTGTAATCTATATGCAACAGACAATTCTCCATTCGGCCCATTAGGAAAAGCAGATCTTGGAGCATAAGTATTACTCACGTCATCCAGGTAATCGGTAGTGGTAAAACGCTGGCAAATTTCGACGGAAAGATTTACTTTTTCACTTAAGCTATATTTAATACCAACACCAAATGGGATACATACAGCCATTGTGCTGTATTCTTTTCCAACTCCTGCAGCTTGTCCTTCAGTACCAAGTGGCCTTAAAAAAACTTTATTACCATCAAGGTAAGTATAAGGATCATAAGTAAAAACGCCTACACCCAAAGTAACATAAGGAGTAAAATTATGAGTAGGATCTCCTGGAATATATTTGAAAAAATTAAAATCACCCTGTATGCCCAATTCAAAAATATTAGTGTTAAAGCTAAGGTTTCTTACTTTTTGGTATTCGTTTTTGCTATAAGTATCACTATAACCCAATTGTGCATAATGGGCAGCAACGCGTAAGCCGACATAATTACCAAATTGTTTCCTGAAAAAAGCACCTATAGCGGGTTTGGGCCTGTTCAACGCTGCTCTTGTATTTAAATCGCCAAAATAATGTGCAGCACCTACTGTTATACCAAACTCTCCCTGCTGTACATGACTATAATCCTGTGCTCTTGAGGAAAAGGCGGCTGTGGCTAAAATTAAAACGAAAAGAATTTTACGATTCACGTTAAAAGTTTTTGTGGTGTTGGTTTAAAAACGCCGTAAAGATATAAAAGTTATCCAAACCTTTATTAATCCTATAAAAGACGATGAAAATAAAGAAATGTTTTTAATAACGTACACATTTAAATATACGTATATCCTGGCTGTTAAATCTTATGAAATTATCGTTCTGCTTTTTCAACCCTTAATCCTACATTCATGATACCAGGAAGCGGGTTATCACGCATTGCCTGACTGATGCTGAAATTATATTGTCCCTTTTTTATAAACCTGCGGGGTTGGCCATTGATGAGTTTTCTTACTTCCCAAATATCATCCATACCTGTTCCTTCCCAACCTTTTGCATCATCAGCAGCCAAAGTGAGCGGAACTCTTTGAACAAACATGGTATCGCCAGGTCCTTGCAGTCCAATATTCAGCCATATATTATTGTATTGATAGGAATCCATATGCCGAAGTACTATATAAATATTATAGGAAGCCAGGGTATCTGAAATTATAAATGTACCTGTGGCCTTGTATTTATTGTCCCATTTATAATTAGGAATGGTTGCATTTTTTTCAAACACATCAATCTGCCTGCATGAAATAAAAAAAAGGAAGCAGGTGATTACCAATAAAAAAAAACGGTATATTTTTTCTGAACGAAAGGTCATGCTGCAAAAATATTGCTTAATAATATGGCGGATAATTTTGATCACAATACATTTAGCACCTGTTCTTTTGCTTTTTCAAGTTCGTCTTTCATTTTCACAACGCATTTCTGGATATCTGCATCATAAGCTTTGCTGCCTGTTGTATTTATTTCCCTGCCTATTTCCTGTAAAATAAAAGAAAGTTTTTTTCCTTTTCCTGCATCTGTGCTGTTCATTATTTCAGCAAAATATTCACAATGCTGGCGAAGTCTTATTTGTTCTTCATGAATGTCGATCTTTTCCATGTAGTAAATAAGTTCCTGTTCCATCCTGTTGTTGTCAATATTTTCTTTCCCTACATGCTCTTCAAGAAGCTGGTTAATTTCATCCTTGATCCTTTTCTTCCTGTTTGGCTCAAGTACAAGGATGCATGCTTCCTGCTCTTTGATATTTGATATTCGTATTAGAAGATCCTTTTCAAGAGAGTTGCCTTCTTCTCCCCGGTGCTTGTTCAGTTCTTTAAGTGCATTTAATAAGACAGCTGTGAATTCCTTAAAATCATTTTCATTTATGATCTCGTTGGTTGGGCTAACAATTTCGGGTAGGCGCAAAAGTGAACTTAAAACCGAGTTGGTATCAATGTTCAATTCGCCGGCAAGTTGTTCTATCTGTTTATAATATGCTTTTATCAGGTCAGTATTAATCGTAACAGGTTTGCTGGTACCATTTTGTTTTATGTTTACGTAGCAATCAATCGTTCCGCGAATGAGATGTTCCTGTAGTATGTTGCGGATCTCAAATTCATAGGGCCTTAATAAGGGAGGAAGCTTCAGTTGTAATTCAAACTGTTTTCCATTAAGTGCTTTTATCTCTACTAAAAAAGTTTTATCTCCAACTGTTTGTTCCGCCCTTCCAAATCCCGTCATTGATTTTAACATACATTGATTATTTCGTGCAAGGTAATTTATTGTTCCCGTTTCTCGTTAACTCGTTTCTCGTTAAAACCGTTTCTCGTTCATTTAAAATTTAAAAGACTTTCATATTTTGAAGAAGATATGAATGTAAATTAAACGAGCAACCAGAAACGAGAAACGGCGTAGTTACTAAATTAAAAAAGCCCGACATTTTGGAGCCAGGCTTTAATATATAGGTGGGTTAGTAAGTACCGGGATAAATCCCTTACGCAATATTAAAAATAATTTTTGCTAACTAAAAAAATATTTGCAATTATTTTATTAACATTTTTATATGTACTGTGGATAAGGGTCATTATTTTTTGCTTTCATTTTAATAAATCATTCATGTAATTTTTTATAGAAAAAAATTAATAGAAAAAAAAGATCTGCTGAAACTATTGATTTTACTACTATTTCAGCCGATTGCATTTTATTTTTTTTATCGTTTTAAAAAATATCAACTTAATTATTTTCATTAATAAATATCTTTTCCCAACCAAAAAATGGGTAAAGAATATTTTAAAATATTTTTTCAAAAATCGTCCAAACAAGAAATATTTTCCCCAAACAGAAGTAAAAGCAAACGAATGGTACATTTGCACAAATAACACAACATGCAATTTTCTTCTCCGATAGCTGTAAAATGGATAGCAGATTTTATAGGCGCAAAACTTATTGGTAATGCCAATAGCAATGCTACAGGAATAAATGAGATACACAAAGTAGAACCAGGAGATCTTGTTTTTGTTGATCATCCAAAATATTATGACAAGTGTATAAACAGTGATGCCTCATTCATCATCATCAATAAAGAAACGGATGTGCCGGAAGGAAAAGCATTGCTTGTTGTTGATAATCCATTTGAAGCCTATTGTAAGATTGTAAATCATTTTCGCCCCTTTGAACCTTCATCAAAGATGATCAGTGATTCTGCAACTATTGGCGAAGGCACTTTTATTTATCCCACCGCTTTCATTGGAAATCATGTAAGCATTGGAAAAAATACAATCATTTATCCCAATGTAAGTATCATGGATCATTGCGTTGTTGGTGATAACGTAGTTATTCAACCAGGTACTGTTATTGGTGGCAGTGCATTTTATTACAACACAAAAAAAGATCGTGAAGTATGGTATAAAAAAATGCCTGATTGTGGAAGAGTCGTTATTGAAGATGATGTAGAGATTGGTTCAGGTTGTACAATAGATCGTGGCGTAAGTCATGATACTGTCATCGGCAAAGGCACAAGAATGGACAACATGATACATATCGGCCATGATACGGTGATCGGAAAAAATTGTTTGATCGCTGCACAGGTTGGTATTGCGGGTGTTGTGAATCTAGAAGATGGTGTTACACTCTGGGGACAGGTTGGTGTAAGTAAAACATTAACCATTGGAGCCAATGCAACCATACTTGCACAAAGTGGTGTAGGAGGAGATCTTAAAGGAAACAAAGCATACTTTGGTTCACCTGTGCAGGATGCAAGAGAGAAACAGAAAGAACTTGTGTGGGTGAAGAGAATACCGGAGCTTTGGGATAAAGTAATGGGGAAGAAGTAGGGTCGTGCTTTTTGAATTGTATTATTAATAGCTGCTTATTTATATTCGAACGACTAAAAGAAATTTTCAAAATACAACGTACAATACTCAATATTCAGCGGAATGCATTTTCATTGAATATTGAGCATTGTACGTTGTGTATTGAAAATTAAAAATGTAACATAGTATATCAACTGCCACACGTTAATCCAATATTTTCTAAAGAAGAAAAACACTAAGGAACATAGTCATAAGGAACCAAATCCGCCACCCTTTCCCAGGTCCAGTATTCACTCGTTGTAATTTCATTCTGCTCAAAAAAATATCCATTCTGTTCGATTGTGATTGAATGGCCGGGAAGAAATGTGAGGATAGAAAATTGAAAATCGGTTGGCTCTTTTTCATTCTCTGTTAAATACGCTGCGGCAGGTTTTGCTTTTGTGTAAAGCACTCCAACCTGGTTTTGATTTGGTTTTATTTCTACTGTTTGTAAGCTATCATCTTTTAGAAAATTCAAGGCGCCATAGAAATTTTTTAACTTAAGTGCAGAGTCCTTTCCATTTATACTAACAATATATTGTATCTCGAAACCTTCTTCTTTCATTTGCTTATTGTAAACACTCCGCATAAAATGAAGCACGGAACCTTTATATGCTTCGTCCCTTGCTTTTTTCCATTTAGCTGCTTGCTCCGGACTTGTTGGAGTCATTTCTTCAAATAATGGATTGCCCGTGTACAAACTTACCTGTGATGCATATTCATGCGTAAATGAATCGAGGGCATATTTAATATTATAACCCAACGATTTGTTTTCAATGATCAAAGGTTCTGCAGCTTTTACTTTTAACCTGTTCCTTTTTTTAGAAAAGTAGAATTTTAATATTTCCTTATTCTTAATGATACAGTTTGAGCTGTTATTTGTTTTACCAATAAATTGTTCAATAAAAAAGCGGCCATATTTATCCCATCCATCTTTTACTTCACCCGTGGAAACAACTGCCACTGCTTCCATTTCTTTTTCCTTCTGTCTTAATTCAAATCCAATACTACTATTAGCATCAGCAGCATTGATACGTTTACTTTCTGTATTGAACCCGGTAAAAGTTACAACGAGTTGATAACCGCCATTAGGAAGTTGCAACTTAAAATTACCCTCTGCATCTGTTGCTGTACCAAGTGTTGTATTTTCTGCAAATACTGATGCGCCAAGCATTGGTTGTTTTGTTTCGGCATTAATAACCTTACCCGTTAAATAAAAGCTTGTTGACTGTGAAAATGAAATAATTGAGACGAAGGAAAGCAACAAAGTAAAAAAAATTGTCCGCATGCGTGTATAGTTTTTTTAATGATGGTTTCAGTTGCGAAAATACATTAATGGTTGTTAAGTTTTTGTTGCAATGCTGCACAGGTATCACTGATCGTTTGCGACAAGCTGTAATAATTAAAAGAAGGTAAGTATTTTTTTAGTTTGCCATTATCAAAATATTGAACAGCCATAGCACTTGCTGCCGTTTCTTTTGTGATGAGTGGTTTTACACTGGTAAATTTACTTTTCACTGCCTCAAGCCTCCATACTATTGCCGCAAGTAATGGCGTAACTTTTCTTGTCGGCAATTTTTTATTAAATCCTTTTGCGATCATATTGAACACATTTCGGAAGCTTTCATTTTCTGCGCTTACTACAAACCGTTGGGAAACGATTTCTGATTCCATCAGCGCTATCATTGAACCTGCAACATTGCGAACATCTACAAAACCAGTAATTCCTTCTGTGTACCAGGGAAGTTCATTGTAAATTGATTTAAAAATTTCTGTAGATCCTTCATTCCAGTTGCCAGCTCCTAAAACAACTGAGGGATTTATGATTACTGCTGTGAGTCCTTCTGCTATAGCACGCCATACTTCAAGTTCACCGAGGTATTTGCTGTTGCCGTAATTATTTTTTTCATTTGATTCTACCCAAACAGTATTTTCATCAATCATGGTTTTCGCATCTGCAGGTTTGCCCAATGCTGCAATAGAACTTACGTGAACCATTTTTCTTATCCCCGCATTCAACGCTGCGTTTACAATATTTGCAGTTCCTTCTACATTTATTTTGTATAATTTTTTTGTATCACCAGGTGCATACGATATATATCCTGCACAATGATATAATTCATCTACATCTTCCATCACTTCTTCCAAACCGATTACATCTAAAATATCACATTGAACCAATTGCAGTTTTGAATCTTTAAAATCCGTGATTGCTGTTTTATTATAAATGGCTCTTACAGTGCTGCCTTTGGCTAATAATTGTTTTATCAGTTCTTTTCCTACCAAACCTGCACCGCCGGTTACTAATATCATTGGGTTAGTTTATTGAACATTGAAAATTGTACGTTGAATATTGAAAATTAAAAAATAATTTACAATCCAAAATTGCGGTTGGTGAAAACACCAAACCCCGGCGGGAAGAATATCGAAGTCTTGAATTCAATATTGATAAAACCCTTTTCCGGTTTTCTTACCCAGCTCTCCTTCTTTTACTTTTTGTATTTGCAAAGATGATGGTTTGAATCTTGGTGCATGGTCAAATGCATCATACAAAGATTGTGATACTGCCAGGTTGATATCCATTCCTATCAGGTCCATTAATTTGAATGGGCCCATTTTAAAACCAGATGCTTCCATTAATTCATCAACAGATTCTATTGTTGCCATTTTATTTTCTACAAGATTCATTGCCTCAAGATAATAATGACGTGCCACACGATTAACAATAAAGCCTGGCGCATCAATACAAAGTACCGGCATTTTTTTAAGTTTCATGCATACATCCATCAGCGTTTGTGCTGTCTCGTCAGTTGTTTGTTCGCCTTTCACCACTTCTACCAGTTTCATGATCTGGGCAGGATTAAAAAAATGCATCCCCGCTACACGTTCAGGATGATCAATTCTTTTTTGCAATGATGTTATTGAAAGTGAAGAAGTGTTACTCGCAAAAATACATGCAGCACTATTTATTGAAGTAAGCTGTTGAAACAAACCGATCTTGGCATCTTCTTTTTCTATGATGGCTTCTATAATAAGATCCGCTTTACACTCATTGATCGAATGGGAAAAATGAATATTATTGAGAATAGCCATTCTTTCTTCAAATGTAATTTTATTTTTTTCTACCAAAAAATCCAGGTTCTTATTGATACTTGTCTTTGCATTATTCAATACATTTTCATTGGTATCAAAAAGTGTTACGGAATAATTATTTTGAGCGGCTGCCAAAGCAATTCCACTTCCCATTGTTCCTGCCCCTGCTACGCAAATGTTTTTTATCATACGCAAAAATAAAAAGGAGAAACTTATTTTTCTCATTTCTTTTTTAACCCGGATTTCTCAGTTGAAATCGCAATGAGGGTTTCAAAGGCAATATAGATAATTATTTCAGGTTATTTTTTGGTCGAAGAAATATTGACCTATTTTGAGATCAGGAAATATTCTGACATGCTTAGCTGTGCAGTGTTCGGAAGCCGTAATAGATTTTCGAATGCAAAATTTGGGTTTAACCATTCAAAAAAAATAGTCAACCATAAACGGACAATGCTCAATATTCCAATAAATAATTAATATTCACCTTGAACATTGAGCACTGCACATCGAATGTTGAAAATTCACTTATTCACGAAATATATTTAGCTATTTAAGGTTTTTCAGCTTCTTTCTTCGCGTCTGCTTTCATTTTTTCATTCGCAGTAATCACAAATTGAACCCTCCTGTTTAAAGCCTTGTTTGCGTCACTATTGTTTTCAACCTTTGGCTGTGTTTCACCATACCATTTGGTTATGATTCTTGAAGATGATACTCCTGCATTTTTTAAATAATCAGTAACAGCGACAGCTCTTTTTTCTGAAAGTGTCATGTTATAAGCAGCCGTTCCTACATTGTCTGTGTGGCCTTCAACCAAAATATTTGTTTCGGGATATTCTGCAAATATTTTTTGTAATTTTTCAAGTGCCAGTTTTGAATTGTCGTCAATGTCATATTTATTCGTTTTAAAAAAAACACCTGTTTTTGAACCATCGGGATTATTATCATCAAATACAACGGCAATACCTTCCCCAACCCTTTCTACTTTTGCCCCAGGCAATTCAGTTTTTATTTTTTCTGCCTGGCGATCCATTTTATTTCCAATGATACCGCCAGCTACTCCTCCAACTGCGGTTCCAATAATAGCTCCCAATGCTGTGTTATTGCCTTTTCCAATATTATTACCAAGGATTCCTCCAATAATTGCACCACCTGCTGCACCAATCACCACGCCTTTATCCTGGTTACTTGTTCTTCTTACTGTATCACAACCAGCTGTCATGACCATCAATACTACAACGGGCAAAAAAATATTTCTTTGCAAATGTTTCATAATAAAATTTTTAATTAAATCCTTACAAAATTGTAAATAAATGCAGCAGGTTTGTTTTCAAATGTAAATTCTGATCGTAACTTCATGCTGTTATTATCTGCCTGTATAATTGTAAAACGAAAGCCTCCGCTATTCGCATCCACTTCTTTTAGTTTAGTATCCAACCTTTTAAATTGGAGTTGTTTAGCCGCCCCTGTTGGTTCATAAACAGACCAACGTATGTCCCTCTTTAAATCATCGCATTCAGTTCCATTTTTACTAATAGTATAACTTCCTAAATTATTGTTTGAATTAAAATGCCAGCTACTTCCAACAAAGCAATTAAAATCTGCTTCATTAAAAACCTGCGCTTTGATTTTACCCATGATTCCCTCTGTTACTACAGTTTGCAATTGCCAGTTACCATCAATTTTTTTTTTATATCCACGGGCTTCTTTAGAAGTTGAGCAGGAAGAGACAAACATTACCAATAAAAATAATTGAAGAGCGATACAAACCTTTTTCATCATAAGTTAATTTATGAAGTTTGGTTTTCAATTATGGTGCCAAAAGGAAATTAAAAAAAATCTGAATATTGATTACTGTACATTGGATATTGAACATCCCTTATAGCCAGAGCCTGATGAATTTTAAAAATACGAGGAACGATTTTCGTGTTTCCATTTTGAGATCTGGGAATTATCTCATCATTGAGAAAAAACGATTATTGGCAATCATTTTACCCAAACCATAAATAACTTAATAATGAAACTTCCTGCACCAATTCCTACGCTGATATTTCATAAGGTTCATGTTGTAATTTACCGTTAACAGACGCAACTGGTAAATATGCTATCAATCACTGTATGGAATTTTTTATCGTGTGTAACCTTATCGTCTCTGTTAAGCATTTATTCATATATTTTATAATAAACTCCTCAACTTCACATTCTCCATTTAAAAAATTATCAATAATTACTTTGTATTTATTTCTTTCATGATCCAAATACTATTTCATAATTGCAAATAACAATATTTGTTTATAGTGCCGTAGTAAACTGTTTCAAAAAACGCAGATCATTTTCACTGAACAAGCGGAGATCTTTCACCTGGTAACTAAGCATCGTTATTCTTTCGATGCCCATTCCAAATGCAAAGCCTGTATATTTATTGCTGTCGATATTGCAATTTTCCAATACTTTAGGATGTACCATACCACAACCTAAAATTTCCACCCAACCCGTTTTTTTACAAACATTGCAGCCTTCGCCTCCGCAAATGAGGCAGCTAATATCCATTTCTGCACTTGGTTCTGTAAATGGAAAATAAGAAGGGCGAAACCTGATTTTTACTTTATCGCCAAACATTTCCTGTACAAAGAAATAAAGTGTTTGTTTAAGATCGGCAAAAGAAACATTTTCTGCAATGTATAATCCTTCTACCTGGTTAAAGAAACAATGTGCTCTTGCACTGATTGTCTCATTGCGATACACCCTTCCCGGACAAATGATGCGCAATGGCAAAACGCCAGCTTCCATTTCCCTGATCTGTACGCTGCTCGTGTGTGTACGTAACAACCAATCAGGATTTTGAGAAATATAAAATGTATCCTGCATATCCCTTGCAGGGTGATTTTCGGGCAAATTAAGTGCGGTGAAATTATGCCAGTCGTCTTCAATCTCCGGTCCTTCCGCCACCGAAAATCCAAGCCGGTGAAAAATAGAAATGATCTTATTCTGAACAATGCTGATTGGATGGCGTGAACCCAGTGGCAATGGATTTCCCGGCAGGCTGGTATCCATTTCATTGACGGATTCTGTTTTATCATCATCCAATGATTCTGCCAGGGTTGCATATAAATTTTCTGTATGAACTTTAAATTCATTGAGTAATTGCCCCGCTTCTTTCTTCATATCTGGCGCCACGTTCTTCATTTCACCCATGATGGTTTTCACAAGGCCTTTGGTACCAAGATATTTTATCCTAAAGGCTTCTAATTCCTCTTTATTGCCGGCTTTTGCGGCGCTCATTTCTTTTTTATGTTCCTCGATCTGGGATAACAATTGTTCCATTCGGCAAAGATAAGCGGGAATCGGGAATCGGGAACCGGCCTACAAATTTGATGATTTGGTGATTTGATAATTTGATGATTATGGCTTTAGAATTATTTCTTAATTAATTAACAATTACATAATATGAAATCACGATAACTGCTTATTATATTTATGTCCTAAATCAAAAAACAACATGGAATCCGAGCCCGGTGGCGACTTTAGTAGTTCCGCCATCTTCAAAACAACTGTACTCACAGTAGCATTCACCTCATTTTATTTTTTCCGAACACACAAATCAACAGACATTTTCAAGCCCCCGGTTGTGAAACCAGATAGTGCTGTTGTTGCCGTAAAGAAAAAAGAAATTTTTCCTGTAAAAAAGAAAAAGAAAAGAACGATCTACCTCACTTTTGATGACGGCCCCAACAAGGGGACAAAAAACGTCATGGATATTGTTGAGGAAGAACAGGTACCTGTAACTTTATTCGTTATTGGTGAACACGTTTATGGCAGCCGATATCAGCTAGCCCTGTACGATAGTGTCTCTCAAAACAGTTTGTTCGAGATCGCCAATCACAGCTTCACGCATGCGTTTGAAAACAAATACCGGGAATTTTATGAATATCCTGATAGTGCTGCAAAGGATTTTGAACGTTGTGCCGATAGTTTGCATTTAACCAGCAACATCATTCGTACACCCGGAAGAAATATCTGGCGCACCGATAGCATTAGTTGTACGGATCTTAAAAGCAGCATTGTTGCAGGCGATACATTATATGCAAAAGGATTTAAAGCCATGGGTTGGGATCTTGAATGGCATTTTAATGATCAACATAAACTTGTGCAAACCACAGATGAAATGCTGAATGAAATTGACAGCGCATTTGCAAAGAACAAAACGAAAACAACGGATCACTTAGTATTGCTTGCGCACGACATCGTTTATATAGGTTCCGATGATTCTGCATCATTACATAATTTCATTATACAGTTAAAAAAGAAGGATGAATATAATTTTGAAACGGTGAGTAAGTATCCGGGGATGAGTCCTTAGTTTTTTTGAGACCTAACAGGTTTTGAAAACCTGTTAGGTCTTATTTGCAGATAGTTAAAGGTGTAACCTTTTGAAAAGGTTACAGCTTTAACTATCTAAGTAAAAAATAATTGATACTTTTATCCTCTAAAATTTATTGACATGGCTTTATTTAAATCGGGTAACCCTGCCCTTTCAGAAAAAAAATTCACAAGTACCGTACTGGATAATATTGTTCTTAGTGAGAACGCAATGACCGTAAGAGGTACTTTGAATAAATTTGGATTTTTATTTTTAATGGTACTTGGCACTTCTTTTTATTCGTGGAAAGAATTTGCAGAACATGGAAATGTAATGCCATTGGTTTTAACTGGCGCCATCGGCGGACTCGTTGTTGCTATTGTTATTAGTTTCAAAAAAGAATGGGCTCCATACCTGGCACCACTTTATGCATTGCTTGAAGGATTATTTGTTGGAGCTATTTCAGCTATGTATAATGATGCCTTTGCAGCAAAAGCTCCTAACCTTATCATAAATGCAGTTGGGTTAACTTTTGGAGTTGCGATTGCCATGTATTTGTTGTATAGTTTTAAAATAATAAAAGCAACAGAAAAATTTAAATCAGTAGTTATTACTGCTACGGTTGGCATAGCAATATTCTATGTTTTGGTATGGGTACTCCGCATGTTTGGTTTTGATAATATGCCTTTTCTTCATGAAGGGAGTGTATTCGGAATCATCTTTTCATTATTTGTAGTAACCATTGCGTCACTCAATCTTATTCTTGATTTCGATATGATAGAAAAAGGTGCAGAAATGGGTGCCCCGAAATACATGGAATGGTATGGCGCTTTTGGATTGATGGTTACAATCGTATGGTTGTACATAGAAATACTGAGATTGCTTTCTAAATTATCAAGCAGGAATTAATATAAATGCTTCTAAATAATAAAACCAGGTTAATCACCTGGTTTTTTTATTTGAAACACCTATGCCTTTATCAAAAATCATTTTAAGAATACTTCTATACAGCTTACGCATTTAGAGAAATTACACGAAACCAATTGTTGCACGCCGATGCTTAAACACTTAAAAAGGAGATTTTAATTCATTATAAAAAATAGAGAAATTGTATTTAACTTGTTTCTTTTAAATAGCTATGAAGTATTGCTCCATTTTAATATTGTTGATTATCTGTTACAGTTGTAAGCAAACTTCGAATATTGAAGATCCGCTTGTAGTGTCTCATGCTTATTGCAGTTGTCTTGAAAACGAATTGACAAAAGCGAAAGATTCTTCTATAGATGTCAACAAATGCAATTTTATATTTTTTACAAGTAGATTTATTGCGATTCATTTGGATTCAATTAAAAACAGCTATAACAAAAGTACGCTTGACAGTGCTTCCATTTTCTTTCGTACAGTTGGAGATATAATTGACACCATGTGCATCAATAAAATTGATCCTAAGAAATTAAAAAGAATTATAAAAATTTAGGAATTAAAAAATCATAAACCTTCTGATAAATAGCGTAAAAGACCAACACATTCAATTCAATAAAATAAAACAAGAACACACCCAACCCTTTTATCCATTGTTTAAGTTATACTAACATAAGGATATTGCTCTTCATTTTTTGCATATGAAATAAAATTCATTTACACATATGTTTACATTTATTATGCAATTTGAATAACCTTATTAAATGTTTTTTACAGACTCCTAAAAGATCAACAATATTCCTACAGCCCCGCTTACTCCAGTCCGTGATGATGAACCAAGGCTTTAGCATTTATCCCACCCCGTGAAAGACCTTTTTTTATTTTGAAACCTGGTCGGTGAGGACACCGACCATGGGATTTTACTTCCATGGTTGGTGTCATCACCGACCATTGTATAAGTTTATTCTCTTCCATCCAACAAATTTCCCAATCCACCCAATATACTTCCTTCTTCATGCCTCCCTCCTCTTTGTGGAGCATATTGAAATATTCTTCCGGCAAGACGGCTGATGGGCAATGATTGCAACCAAACTTTTCCTGGTCCTTGTAGTTTTGCAAAAAACAAACCTTCGCCTCCAAACATCCAGTTCTTTATTCCACGAATGAATTCAATATCGAAATCAACACCGGGCGTATAAGCAACCACACAACCTGTATCTACTTTTAAAATTTCACCGGCTTGTAATTCTCTTTCAATAACATAACCACCTGCATGTGCAAATGCAAGCCCATCACCTTCTAATTTTTCCATGATAAAACCTTCTCCACCAAAAATACCTGTGCCCAGTCTTTTTTGAAATTCAATTCCTATACTCACTCCTTTTGCTGCGCAGAGAAAGGCATCTTTTTGTGCAATGATCTTACCGCCTAATTGTTGAAGGTCAAATGCAATGATCTTACCTGTGTAAGGAGCTGCAAAGCTTACCTTTTTTTTACCCTGGCCGGTATTTGTAAATGCAGTCATAAATAAACTTTCTCCAACCAGTAATCTTTTACCGGCATTTAATAATTTACCAAGAAAACTATTGTCTTGCTGCTGACTGCCATCACCAAACATGGTTTGCATTTCAATACCATTATCCATCATCATAAAGGCGCCGCTTTCTGCAATGGCTGTTTCCTGTGGATCCAGCTCAATTTCTACAAACTGTAATTCTTCACCATAAATCTTGTAATCTATTTCATGATTCTGTATCATACATTTTAGTTTTTTTATTAAAATAAAGGTACTAGGATTAAGGGATTGTTGGCTTAAATGATACTAGGGTTTTTATTTTCGCTATTAAAAGCGGTTTTTTTTCGCTTTATTTGGGGTTCAAAATAATTTTATGAAAAAATATTGCATCATTGCTACCATCGCGATACTTGCTGGCTTCTTTAGCTTCGGCCAGCCCAAACTCATTGAGAAAATAGAAAAGAAAGGAGACGAGATCGTTATTCCGTACGAAAAATATGTTTTACCAAACGGCCTCACCGTGGTATTGCTTGAAGATCACAGCGATCCGATCGTTCATGTAGATGTTACTTATCATGTTGGAAGTGCAAGAGAGGAAATTGGTAAAAGTGGTTTTGCTCATTTTTTTGAACACATGATGTTCCAGGGAAGTGATCACGTAGGAGATGATCAACATTTTAAAATAATAACAGCTGCAGGTGGAACATTAAATGGTAGTACCAACCAGGACCGTACAAATTATTTTGAAACAGTACCCAGCAATCAATTAGAAAAAATGTTATGGCTGGAAGCTGATCGTATGGGATTTTTATTAGATGCAGTTACACAAACAAAATTTGAAAACCAACGCAGCACGGTAAAAAATGAACGTGGCCAGAATTATGATAATCGCCCTTACGGATTGGCGGGTGAAAACACCAGTAAGAATTTATATCCTTATGGCCATCCATATAGCTGGCTCACCATTGGGTATATAGAAGATCTTAATCGTGTAAATGTACAGGATCTTAAAAACTTTTTTCTTCGCTGGTATGGACCAAACAATGCAACGGTAACCATTGGTGGCGATATTAAACCTGTTGATGCGATTAAACTTGTTGAGAAATATTTTGGCAGCATTCCTAAATGCCCAGAGGTAACGAAAACAATGCTGACTCCTGTTACACTTACCAATGACCGTTATATTTCTTTTACAGATAATTATGCACGTATTCAAAGATTAACAAAAACCTATCCTACAGTTCCAAACTATGACAAGGATATGGGCGCATTGGCTTGCCTTGCGCAAATAATCGGGCAGGGAAAGAATTCTATTTTATACCAACAGCTTGTAAAAACACAAAAAGCTTTACAGGCAAATGCATTTAGCAGCCTAAGTGAATTAGCGGGTGAATTTTCAATTTCTGTAACACCATTGCCAGGTAAATCACTATCGGCAATGGATAGCCTCGTAAAAGAAGCGCTTGTATCATTCGAACAAAGAGGTGTAACGGATGACGATATTTCAAAATTCAAAGGAGATCGTGAAGCTCAAATGATTGACGGGTTACAAAGTGTAAGAGGAAAAGTTTCCATGCTGGCGGCTTATCAAACATTTACCGGTAACCCTAATATGATTGGCAAAGTACTTAGTAATTATCTGTCTGTTACAAAGGAAGATGTAATGAGGGTGTATAATACTTACATTAAAAACAAAGGTTGTGTAGCATTAAGCATACTCACAAAATCGGGGGGCAATCCTGCAATGGCTGATAATTATAAAATTGATTCTTCCAGTTACAACAGGCCAAACTATGGTTATGATGGATTGAAATATGTAAAAGCTACGGATAATTTTGATCGTACAAAAACACCTGCCGTTGGTCCAAACCCGGTAATTAAAGTTCCTGCATTCTGGAAAAAAACATTGGCAAATGGAGTTAAAGTCATTGGATCAGAATATACAGAGTTGCCTATTATAAATTTTTCCATTTCAATTCCTGGTGGTCAACTTGCGAAAGAAATTGATACAAGTAAACTGGGCCTTGCAGATATGGTTGGCGAAATGCTTAACGAGGATACAAAAAATCATACTGCAGAACAAATGGCCATTGAATTACAAAAAATTGGTAGCAGCATTTCAGTAAATAGTTCTTTAGATGATATTTCATTTAATGTGCAATGTTTGAAGAAGAATCTTGACAAAACGATTACGCTTTTAGAAGAAAGAATGTTACAACCTAATTTCACTGAAGCTGCATTTACCCGAATACAAAAAAAGGACCTTGAAGGTTTCAAACAAGCAAAATCACAGCCAGCGACAATTGCAAACAATGTTTACAGGGTATTAAATTATGGTAATACCAATATACTAGGTACAAATAATAATGGCACTGAGAATACCATCAAAAATTTATCATTGAAAAATGTGCAGGATTATTATGATAACTTCATGACCTCACAAGATGCAAAACTTGTTATTGTAGGAGATGTAAAAGAAACTGAAATACTTCCTAAACTTTCTTTCTTAAATAAATTGCCCAATAAAAAATTAAACCTGCCAAAGGTTCCCTCAATTGCACCTGCAATTAAAAAGGCTGTCATCTATTTGGTAGATGTACCAAAAGCTGCGCAAACAGAATTCAGGGTAGGAATGGTTACAGGTTTAAAGTATGATGCAACAGGCGAATATTATAAGTCGGATGTGATGAATTATATTTTTGGTGGTACATTTAGCTGCCGCATCAACATGAACCTTCGTGAAGACAAAGGATGGACCTATGGTGCACGTTCTTCATTTAACGGAAATAAATATAGCGGCACTTACACATTCAGTTCTGGTATTCGTGCAGACGCTACTGATAGTGCATTGAGTGAATTAGTAAGAGAATTAAAAAATTATGCAGACAATGGAATAACGACTGATGAAGTCACATTTATGAAAAGCGCACTTGGCCAGCGTGATGCATTGAGTTATGAAACAAGTGGACAGAAAGAAGGTTTTATTGATCGCATTCTTGAATATGATCTTCCTGCAAACTTTGTTGACAAGCAAAATGAGATCTTAAAAAATATGAGCAAGCCCGAAATTGATGCGCTTGCAAAAAAATGGCTGCAGGTTGATAAGATGAATATTTTATTGGTGGGTGATAAAGCAAAAATTTTACCCGGACTGCAAAAGATGGGATATGAAATTATTGAGTTGGATAGTGATGGGAAGAGGAAGTGATTTGAAGATTTGGAGATTTGAAAATGTGATGATGAAAGCTTGTAAAAGCTAAGATTATTTTGAAAAAATGCTGCCGTTCGCAGCATTTTTTTATTCCGTTGACTGAAGTCAACGGCAATGGATTTTCGCTTTGTAAAACTTGCACCACTATTTTATTCTAATCCTATTAATTTCTAAATAAAAATTAATACGAGAAAAGCAACTTCACTTACCGTTGACTTTAGTCAACGGCCAAAGCAATATTTTAAAGGGGCTTTAGCCCCATATCTGATCTTTAAAAGTGAAGCTGATTACAATTTAACCAACATCCCAATACGGCCAGGCGCTGCCGTTAGCTGTACTTTTTCAGCTAGTTTGTACAAT
>JBDTLP010000079.1:0-23506 GCA_039934735.1 Ferruginibacter sp.
AAGGGGAGTATGCTTCGGAAGGAATGACGATTGTGAAATTAGCAGACCTGTCTTCATTATGGGCCGAAGCCCAGGTTTATACCTCACAGCTTTCTGCTCTTGATTTAAACGGAAATGCTATCGTTCAGATTCCGGATTTACCCGGTAAAGAATGGAAAGGGAAAATTGAATTTGCCAATCCTGAAATTATACCCGACAGCAGGCTTAACCTGGTAAGGGTTACCATACCCAATCCAAACGGGATATTAAAACCCGGAATGCCAGCCTATGTAAGCATCAAAAGCAGGGAGATAAAAACACTTACGTTGCCAACTGATGCAGTATTAAGGGATGGAACAATGAATACGGTGTGGGTTCAGTCAGGAAAAAACAGTTTCAAAATGAAAATGGTGGAAATAGGTTTAGAAAGCGGAGACCGGTTAGAAATCAAATCAGGTTTGCAAAATGGAGATATAGTAGTAATGAGAGGAGCCTATTTATTGCATAGTGAATATGTGTTTAAAAAGGGGAATGATCCTATGGCAGGAATGAAAATGTAAATAGAAATTTTGGGAAATGAAGTTTATGCAAAATCGAAAGGGCAGTTTTTCTGGCGGTTATCCAGGCCATTTTTGTACGGAAAAAAGACAGTTGTAAGTAAGGATATAAACCTTATATATCTGTAACTTTTAACGATCTGCGATAATTCTGTAACTATTAAAAGAGTGGGCAAACATACCTTTGTAACATGGCAACTATTATGTCTCAAATAGTTAAATTAAAAATCTTAAAATGGAGCATAAAAATGAGAAAGTATTGCAGAAATTACCATTTAGGGTCATGAAAACTGGCCTAATAAACAAAATAAAATAACAAGTTATGGAAAAACTAATCACGCACACCTATCGTGCAGGTGTAATGAGTTGTGGCGGCTGTCCTGCCACCGTAAAAGATCATAAATTGTTATTGTTACAGGGAGTAACACCCGTTAACGTTAGTCTCGACAAAAAGCGGGGCGAGGTCACTTCTCCCATGGAGATTAAAAAAGAACACTTCAGGAGGCCATAAGTAAAACACATTATACCATTGATGAGGTTAGTGCTTAAACTATTTAAGATGGCATTAAAATCAAATGAATATTCACTAATAATTAAAATCTAAGATTATGCAGATGTATGACGGTTACCATTTCTGGGGAATGCTCCTTATATGATGGTTCACTTGGATCTTTCTTTTAATCTGGATTTTCGTAAGGCCCGGGGACATTCTGAGGCCGGCAAAGAAAGGAAGAATCCCCTATTGATATTTTAAAAAAGCGTTTCGCTTCTGGGTAAATCATTAAAGAGCAATACCTGGACCAAAAGGGCATTTTTGAAAAGGATATGGATAAAACGTGATAATAAATCGTGAAAAATAAATTAAACACATACTTAAATCATTCACCGCCTGAAAACAGGATGCAAACATGTCCTGCTGGTTGCTGAAGCAAAAAGTTTAATAAACAAACTCAGTTTGCATAATAACAAAATTAATTAACGAACATCTGTCAAGGGATCACTTAAACCCTGGAAAAAATATTTACAAATCAAAAAAATAAGTATTATGACTAATCAAAAATATCAAAAATGCATAGATGCCTGTCTCGAATGTGCAACAGAATGTAATCACTGTGCAGTTGCATGCCTTGAAGAAAAAGAAGTACAACATCTTACGCAGTGCATCAGGCTCAATCTGGAATGTGCCGTCATTTGCCGTGTGACGGCTGAGTTGATGACTACAGGAAGCGCTTACTCAGCTCAAATATGTGAGCTGTGCGCCACTATTTGCAACGCTTGTGCTGAAAAATGCCAACAGCATGCCAATATGGGAATGGAGCATTGCAGAGAATGCGCTGAAACCTGCAGGGCCTGTGCAAAAGAAACCATGGAAATTGCGGGGGAGTCAACAAATAAAAACTACATTATTCACCAGGATGAATGCGCTATCCTTTCACGTGCAGCAGCGGAATTAATTAGCCTGGGAAGTGCATGGTCAAAACAAATCAGTGAGCTAAATGCAACTGTTTGTAATGAATTTGCTGAAGCACTCGAAAAGCAGGTTAATATAGAAACGAAAAATTACAGGGAATATTCTAAGATAGCTACAGAAGCGCATCAGCACCTGGAAAAAATGCAGGGTAATGATATTAAAAAAGATGAAGCAACTGAATCGAAAGATAAAGAACAGCCGGTGCCGCAAAAAGAAATTAATAAAAAGAAGAAAAAACACTCTTCCGCTTTATTGGCTGCTTCTATGGGCCGAAGTGCAATGGATCACGTGCATGCACATTCATCAAGTATTATAAGAGGCAGAAGCGGACTTGCAAATACAGGCACTATGATTACTTATGAAGCGGATGAGTAATGCTATTTTCTGAAATTGGATTCATTTTATTTTTTGTTTCCATTGTTGCAGCGGGGATGGCCATGCTAACCTCCTCCTTGCTTCATTAGTTACAATAGAATTAGGTGAAAATTACGGTACATCATCGGGTATTTAAGGTACTGTAAATAGTTTAGGGCTAATGCTGGGAGTTGTAACAGGTTCGGTGATGATGATTTGGTTTGTTCATTTGCCCTACTTTATTATTTCAATCATATTATTTGTTACACCTTTTGTTGCTGTATCTCGATTTAAATTTACAATTCTTCAACTCTAAAATATTAAAAAATAAAAAGCATACACGATATATCGACCAAAGCGTCTGATGACATTAAAAAGAAGGAGACGAATTAGGATTTGATGAAGCCGCACCGGCAATTTTTTTTATTGCAGAATCTTTTTTACGCCGAAAGAAAACATGCATTGCTTATTATCCTTCAGGGAACGGATACTCCCGGCAAATATGGAACCATCAGGATGTTTTTTCCTGAATCAATCCACAGGGATGTCGTGTGAACGAGCAAAAAAATAGAATAGGGAAACGGTTAGAGGATTCTAAAAAAATAGAAATACACTGCCAACGATACAGCCGATGCAAAAAAATTGGATGACTATGTGAATGGTTACCAACAGGAGCTTGATGGATGCGGAAAAACAATCCGTGGGTAATTGTTCCCCCAGACATGAAGTAGTATTGAAACTATTTAGTGGCAAATACGATCATGGAAACACTTAAAAAATTAAATGAAATTTCCTAAATAATTTTTTTAACAAGAAAATCTACAAACATGACAGACATCACTATCAACATTAAAACCGGTTCTGAGAAAAGCGAACCCAAAGTCACTACTACTACAGGCAATGCTAAAGTCATTGTTTCAAAAACAGAATCACCAAAAATGGAAACTTCGAAAACAGAAACGAAGGAAGAAACTACTTCGGAAAAAGAATCTCCAAAGAATGAATCTGTAAAGAAAGATGACACAAAAAAATAGACATGACGGAAGAGGAACAAGCAAAAATGAGTTCCGATAAAATTAAACCTTCAGAAGAAGCGGCTCCAAAACAGGAAGCCCCGAAAGAATAAATGAGGAAGAAAAACCTTCGGAGAAAGACGATCCAAATAAAGATGGACATAACCGAAGAGGAACATGCAAAAATGAGTTCAAAAGAGTAAACTTTTAAGATATTTCAAAAAAAAAATATCTGGTTCAAAAAAGGATTCCCCAAAAGTGTAAACAGAATAAAATTGACAATTATGGCAAAAATTACTATCAATATCAACACAGACGGCGATGAGCCAGAGGTTTCAACTACGACGGAAAATGCTAACGCTTATACTTCTAAGCTGGGGCCATCAAAAGAGGAAACTCCGAAAGAGCAACAGAAAGAAGCAGATCCAAACGCGGAATCTCTAAACGAGGGAAAGAAAGCAGAAACTTCTTCGGAAAAACAATCCACAACGGATGCATCTTCAGAGAAAGATCACAACAAGATGGATCATTCAAAAATGGACATGACCAAAGAGGAACATTCCAAGATGGATCATAGTAAAATGGATCATGGGGCTATCCCGATGGATATGGCAGGCCATGATCATCATAAAATGATGATAAGAGATTTTAAAAAAAGGTTTTGGATCAGTTTAATAATAACAATACCGATTCTCGTTTTTTCACCCATGATCCAGGGTTTTCTTGGTTATAATTTTTTGTTGCCAGGCAATCAATACGTCCTTTTGGGACTTTCTACCTTTATTTATTTCTGGGGAGGCTGGCCTTTCCTTAAGGGTTTTTACATTGAGCTTAAGGCGAAGGGACCGGGCATGATGACATTAATTGCTATGGCCATTTCAGTAGCTTATTTCTATAGTGCAGCTACTGTATTTGGTTTGCCGGGAGCTGACTTTTTTTGGGAATTAGCCACCCTGATAGTAATTATGTTATTGGGACATTGGCTGGAAATGAAATCCGTGCTTGGCGCTTCAAAAGCTTTGCAATTACTGGTGAGTATGATGCCTGCTGAAGCGCATAGGATTAAAGCGGATGGACAGGTTGAAGATGTGAAATTGGCTGTGCTGGAGCAAAACGATGTGATCATGATCAAACCAGGTGAAAAGGTTCCGGCAGATGGAATTATTGTAGAAGGTAGCAGTTATTTGAATGAGGCGATGCTCACCGGAGAATCCAAGCCTGTAAAAAAAGAGATTGAGAATAAAGTAATCGGTGGCTCTATAAATGGCAATGGTTCATTGAAGGTAAAAGTAGAAAACACAGGGAAAGACAGTTACCTCAGCAAAGTAATTAAGCTGGTAGAGGAAGCTCAAAAATCAAAATCCAAAATGCAAAACCTGAGTGACAGGGCTGCAAAATGGCTAACTTATATTGCATTGGCAATAGGCTTCGCAACACTGGCAACGTGGTTGATTTTAGGATTTCCATTTGTATTCGCATTGGAGCGTATGGTAACCGTAATGGTAATTACCTGTCCGCATGCTTTGGGACTCGCTATTCCTTTAGTAGTTGCTATCTCCACCGCAGTATCTGCACAAAATGGGCTTTTAATAAGAAACCGTACTGCCTTTGAAGAGTCACGAAAAATAACGGCAATTTTATTCGATAAAACGGGCACCCTTACCAAAGGTGAGTTCGGTGTTACGAGGATTGTATCGATTAACAAACAATTTTCAGAAGATGAATTGCTTGGTCTGTCTGGTGCATTGGAACAAAGTTCAGAGCACCCGATTGCCGTTGGGATTGTCCGCAAGGCAAAAGACAAAAATATTACGATTCCTAAACCCGAAAAATTTAATGCGATTACCGGTAAAGGTGTGGAAGCAATTGTAGAAGAAAAAAATATCAAAGTAGTAAGCCCCGGTTACCTGAAAGAAAAAAATATAGAGGTGCCTGCCGATGCATATAGCAGTGAAGCAGAAACGGTAGTGTTTATTATCATTGATGAACAACTGGCAGGTTATATTGCTTTGGCTGATGAGATAAGACCTGAGAGTGCCGAAGCCATAAAAGTGTTTAAGAAGAATGGCATAAAAGTATTGATGGCAACGGGCGATAATGAAAAAGTAGCCAAAGCGGTAAGTGACACCTTAGGACTTGATGGATATTTTGCAGAAGTGCTTCCAGATAAAAAAGTGGAGATTGTAAAGGATCTTCAAAGCAAAGGAGAGTTTGTCGCCATGACAGGCGACGGTGTAAATGATGCGCCTGCCCTTGCTCAATCAGATGTAGGAATTGCCGTTGGTTCCGGAACCGACGTGGCCGCGGAAACCGCTGATATTATTTTGGTAAACAGTAACCCGCAAGATATAGCCAATCTTATTTTATTTGGCAAAGCCACTTACAAAAAGATGATTCAAAATTTAATTTGGGCAACCGGTTATAACGTAGTCACTATTCCATTGGCTGCCGGTGTTTTATACAAAGTGGGGTTTGTATTAAGTCCCGCAGTCGGAGCTGTATTTATGAGTTTGAGTACAATTATAGTAGCCATAAATGCCCAATTGCTTAGAAAGAAAATAGGCGATAAATCAAAATCATAAGTATCCAAAAAACGGCATGCAGAGGGGATCATTTCCGGGTGAAATAAAAAGGTGTTCATTGTGCTGAAACCGCTTTCCGACTTAAAATACGGCACGAACTCAAATGACAATCCAAATATTTGAGGTCTTCCGATAGTTGATCCCAAACGGAAAGCCAGGTTGTTTCTTTAAGAGATTTCAAAAACCATGTCTTTGTTTTTAGGAGGTAAATTATTATCTACTTTAATAATATATTGCTGTGTGCTAAACTCAACAAGATAATCAGTCTGAAATGGCATAATTGTGTAAATTTTCGTTTCTGTGTTGAACCATTGCGAATTTATTACATCTCTCCCAATAATATTTGTCTGCAAAAGAGTATTATCGAAGGCCAGTAATTTGACCCCCTTCTGAAAGTTGAGATTAAGATGTGGAAATATATTTTACATCCAGAACACCTTGGGAGGAATGTTAAGTTTTACAATCTTTTTCAAATAATACGAATAATTGAATAGGTATTTATAATAAAAAGAGCTTACTTTTCTTCGGCACGCACTTTAGTGAGTAGCAAATAAACTCCAATTGTAAAGTCAATTGACAAGCAAAAAAGATCATAATGTGGAGGAATCAACTTTAAATTTGAAAATACGCCATATAACACGTCCCAAATTCCATGTAGGAAGTATCCAGCGATTAGAAAATACAAGCTTTTTTTTATACCGTAATAGGCAAAGAATAAGAAAAAGATGGCCTGCAGGCAGTTTATTATTAATGATGGTAAATCAGTCCACGTAAACCCCACATAGAGAAAGCCTATAGCAGAAAGTATCAATCCGTAAATAACAGGTTTGTTTAACGAACTGAGTAATGAAATGCTCAGTATCACCAAAGCGCCGGATAAAATTCCGATAATTACGGGTATCATTCGTTTTCACTAAAAATAATAGAATAAGTTGTAATGGTTTAAAATAGTTACTCAGATTTCTATCGAATTTTTTATGCCTATAACTTTTCATTTAATCCAACGACCCCCGGATTCATTTCTTTATTCTCAACTCCTGTGAATGGCTCATTCGAAGATCTTACAGGCTTTTTTTACCAGTATCAAAAATATCAAAATGAATCGTTTTTTTTGCAAATATCCTGATATGGCTATTAAATTGTATAGATTTAAAGAATAGTTCTAAGTTTGTACCACTTAAAATGCAAAAAGAAATTTCCATAAAAATTAAGGCCGCGCTTCTCTTAATTGTATTTTCCCTGAATATTCTTATTGGTTTTGCATGTGTTTTGGGTTTGAATATGGGATTCAATAATAAGCGTCATTGTGAAAATAGAACTTCCGTTGACGTGGTCTCTCATAGTGGCGCCACGTCTTGCGTTCATCCTGGGGCGGGCGCTAAAGATCATTCGTCAAAAAGCGAAAAAGACAATTGCTGTCATGATAAAGTAGTGAAATTTTCAGAGGTGGATAAGATAGTCACTCCACACACAAATTTTATCGTTAATCCTGCTTTTTTTGTTCCATTACTTTCTTCATATTATGATATTGATCAACTAAATATCTCCCAGGTAACCATAAGCATTAGGCATTTTATTCGAAGTTACCATCCTCCCATATCAGACATTCGAATAGAAATTCAGAGCTTCCAGGTTTGATTTATTTAATGTTCTCCTGCATGGTTTTTAACCGTGCTGGTAATGATTTTCCTCAAACATTAAATAAAGCTCTATTATGAAATTGAACACTTTCGTATACAACGGCATATCAATTATTTTCAAAAGTAAAATGTCATTTGGGATAACTGCACTTCTTGCTACCGTATTTATTCAAAACAGTTTTGCACAGGATAGCACCCAACATATACCACCGCAACTTTCACAGCTATTAGTCTCCTATTACAACATTAAAGATGCTTTGGTCGCAGGTAACGCTGACTTAGCTTCAACAAGTGCAGAACAATATTTCAAAATTGCAAATGGCATTGACTATAAAGTTATATCCGAAGCGAATATCAATGCTTTGCTTAAAGTTGGAGGTAAAATCCCGGAAACCAGGGACATTCGGGAACAGAGAGAACTCTTTTCAAACTTATCCGCTAATATGTTGCTGCTGTCTAAAGCAATTAAGTTCACCCCTCAGCCTGTTTATAAAGTTTACTGCCCCATGAAAAAGGCATTTTGGCTCAGTAGTTACAAGGCTATAAAAAACCCTTACTTTGGCAGTGCCATGCTTACCTGTGGTAAAGTTGTGGATACACTGCAGTAATTCCCCCAAGGTTTAATAAAAGTTAAAAGTTAATAATGAAAAATATAATTACTGGTATTGGAGTAGCTCTTTTAATTGGGAGTTGTAACGCTCCGAATGATAAAAAACCTGAGAGTAATAGTGTAGTTACCGATACCACAAGAAAACAAACATATACTAATAATACAGAAGCTAAAGAGATCTCCTCAATACAGGAAATATTAAATGGCTATCTGAAATTGAAAAATGCGCTCGCAGATGACAATGCCAACGGGGCCGCAGATGGAGGTAAAGCAATACTCAAAGCAGCGACAAAATTTAATAGTTCTTCATTATCACCAGGACAAAGAAAAATCTATGATGATATTGCAGAGGATGTAAAAGACAATGCACAGCACATTAGTGAAAACAGTGATAAGATAGCTCATCAAAGGCAACATCTTGAAGCACTAAGTGTTGATATGTATGATTTGATAAAAACTTTTGGAGGAGATGAAATCTATTACAATGACTATTGCCCGATGTATAATAACGGTAAGGGCGCAACATGGATAAGTGAAACAAAAGACATAAAAAATCCTTATCTGGGTAAAAAAATGCCGGCTTGTGGAGCAGTGAAAGAAGAAATTAAGTAAGCTATGGTCACGCGAAAAAAGGGGGTGTTTTCAACACTTATTGTCTTAATTGTACTCCAGTTTATACAACCTACTCAAAATAAAAGCGGGTATTTACTGGCAACAGACATAACCAACATTTATGCTGTACCGGATAGTGTCGAGAAAATCCTAAAAACAGCATGTTATGACTGCCATAGTGACAATACCCATTATCCATTGTATGCATATGTACAACCACTTGGTTGGGTATTGAATAATCATATACGACAAGGCAAAAAGAATCTCAATTTTAGTGAATTTGGATCATATTCCAAACAGAAGCAAAAAAGCAAATTCAGATCAATTGCGAGTCAGATTGATGAAGGTGCAATGCCAGTCTCTTCTTATACTTTGATGCATAAAAATGCCAGGCTTACGAATAAGCTCAAAAGCTTACTTATTCAGTGGGCTCAGCAATCAAAAATTGCCAGCGAAAAATAAAAGAAGAATGGAAACAGTAAGGAAATTTCTCAAAAGTTTTTCCGAAGCAATTTTCTTCCATAAAAAACGGCTGCAAATAAAATATTGTTATGGAAGATCAGCAAGAGACCGTTACCCCCGACCATCGCCGCATAATTTGGGCAAGATAGAGCATGGTGACGCCTAATCAATGGCTATAGCTGGGCATAACTATCATGCCATGATGTTCGTCGATTTTAAAAAGCGTTTTTTTCTCTTTGCCTTTTCAAGCATGGTGTTTTTTTATGGTGGACTTCCATTTTTAAAAGGATTAATTGATGAAGTCAAAACAAAAAGTCCCGGCAAGATGTTTTTGATTGGTTTCGCGATAACAGTTGCATATGCTTACAGCGTGGCCACTGTATTTGGCCTAACAGGATTAGGTGCGGGTTTTACATTAACCTATTAACAGCAATCCTTACTTTAATTTTTTTAATCAAACCATAAAGTAAAAAGTATCAAATCCTGCAGGAAAAAGGTTAATTGTTTTATTGCACCAAAAAAACCTTTAAAAATTTCCGGCTTCGGGTAGTATTTTCATAAAAATCCACAAAACGAAATTGGCTGCCTAAAATTCCAATTCAATTAAAGCTTAATTACTTTCAACAGGGAAGGAGATGATGATTTGTCGGTGAGGAATTTCATTGGGAATCAATATTTTATGTGGGACAGTCTCACCTTTTTATGCTATTCCCCGCTCCAAAGTCACCAGCTTGATACTTATTTGGCCCGCAGCTTTAATTAAAAACCATAAGACTTTTGGGGTGCATTCCAAAATGTCATTCTTGCCCCTAACCCCTACAGGGGAACAACTGTTATTATTATTGAGTGTTATTAGCTATTGGATAAATTTAATGATTTGAGTGTTGCGACAATTTAAAATGCACCCGACTTTTGTTAATTAAACTTTTTTATTATCTTAGCCCTTCACTTGCTGCAACCAAATAATTAACTGTTTATTCAATTCTGCCATTTGACTACTACCGCTTGGTTCTTCAAGGCAAATTGAGTAAATAAGATTAAGTAAATGCAAGAGATATAAGTTTTTGAAATCATTTTATGAGGCAAAGTAGTGGATATATACAATTGAAATCTGCTTTTCTGTTAATTGTATTTTCGTTGAATATGATGATAGGTTTTTGCTGTGCTATGGGGTTAGATATGGGGTTCAATTCAGATCACCATGAGGAAAAAGAGATAGTTTGCCATGGCAACTCCCACCATGGTAACAATGTAGATACCCCTTGTAAGTCCGAAAATGAGAAAGACAATTGCTGTAATGATCACGTTATTAAATTCGCCCAGGTTGATAAATCAGTGCCTCAATCTTTTGGCGGGCTAAGTGCTATTTTTTTTACGACGTTTATTTCTTCGTTTTATAATATTGATATATTACAAACCTCTAAGGGAGCTGCAAAACTCAAATTCTTCGTCCGATGTCATCATCCTCCAATCCCGGACATTCGGGTAGCTATCCAAAGTTTTCAGATATGATTAATGCATAAGCCTGGTTCCTCCGGTTATCACTAGCCGTCCCAGGTAATTATTCATTATACGTTTAGCTCATTCAACGGTATGGAAACGAGTAAGCCGGATTGCTATAATCGGTAAGTGTTTCACAAGTCCAACTAAAATAAATCATTTAAAGACAAATGATTTTGCTTTCAATCTTTATGAAGTTGGCAAACAAAAGGTCGGATCCGACACGGGTTTTAAAGAGACCAAGGGGTACAGCCATGACTTTGAAGTGGGCTTCATTGTGAATCAATTGGCAGAAGCCACTTGTCTAAGGTTCGAACGTACGGTCGCTAAACGCGCTGCCTACTTTGTATGGCCGAATGAAAAAATTTATAATTATCTGTTTGCTTTAGGGCCAAAAATTACTTGGATGTAAACCAGATCGACGGTTCAAACAATGGGTAGGTGCAAAATTCAGCTACAAGCTGTTTTCACAGGCGCCATAAATCTGCACTTAGCGGTCACATACCTCTTCTGTTGCACAATGCTAAATCATGTTCATCCTCCGATGGTCTTTATTTGCCCGTAGTGGCTGGTTTGTTCGGCGACATTACAAAACTATTGATTCTCAAAACTGCCACTACACGTATGCGGGAACCGTCGGTTATTTAATAATCAGAGTATTATGAGAAACGAGAATGAAGACTCAGATAAAAAAATACAAATAATCTACTGGATATCGTTGCTTATTTGCGCAATAACGATAGCCTTATTGTGTATCTATCTGAGATAAGTAATCTAGAACCTTGTCAAATACGTAATTACGTATAAAGAGTATATAAATGGAAGAAACTAAAAACCTTAAGGCTAATAATCCACAGGCTATATCGTGGATATAGGGTTAATAATTTCCATGAACTGCAAATTGAAATTGTCATTAATACTTGTTTGATTTATCACTATCCCAATTTCCTCTGAATTACCAATCAAATAACCATCAAAATATCTTATAGAATATCGGTGTACACTATTCTTTGATTATCACCTTATCGAATTATTTTCCTCTGGCCATAGATTATTAAATCATGCACTAAATTCTATTATATGGAATCAGGAATCAATAATTATATTAAATTTCAAAAAAAGCTTTCTTTTGAAAATGACTTTCCATTAGTTGTTGACTTAGACGGCACACTAATAAAAACAGATCTTCTATATGAAGGGGCAATCATTCTTCTGAGGAAAAATCCACTCTATATTTTTAAATTTCTATTATGGCTCCTGAAAGGCAAAGCGTATTTAAAAAATAGAATTTTCAAGATTGCGCCCTTACAGTATGAGTCACTTCCTTATAATATGCAGCTACTGAAATTCCTCGAGGGGCAATCCTCCAGGGGAAGAAGACTTATTCTGGCTACGGCTTCCCTTAAGGCCCATGCCCAGGAAATAGCTAAAATTTATCCCATTTTTGATGAGGTGTTTGGTACGGAAAATGTTAACTTAAAAGGCAGACATAAATTGAAGCTTTTGGTCAATCAGTTTGGGGCATTAAAATTTGACTATATTGGAGATTCCCGCGCCGATCTTAAGATTTTTCCTTCCTCACGCTACTCTTATTTAGTTAACCCTTCCAGGTCGCTTGAAAATAAGACTGAAAAAATATCGCATCTCAAACATACCTGGAATTCAAAAAAGCTTCATGTAAAGGACTATATAAAGGCAGCTAGGGTATACCAATGGATTAAGAACGTACTAATATTTGTGCCGCTGTTTACCTCCCATTCTTTAAACTCTTTGAATTTACTGCTCCAGGCAGTTGCTGCTTTTTTTGCATTTAGTTTTGCAGCCTCTGCCGGCTATATTATAAATGATCTTTTTGACCTAAATTCAGATAGGTCGCATCCGCGGAAGCGGTTAAGGCCTTTTGCCTCAGGGAAGTTGTCAATCGCAACTGGAGTTATATTAACATTTATTCTCCTGGCAGTTGGGTTATTGATTGCTTCACAATTGAATCCTCAATTTTTGATTGCATTAATTATTTACTTCGTTTTTTCATTTTCATACTCCTTATATCTGAAGAAGATTGTTTTATATGACGTATTTATATTGGCCCTGTTGTATTCATCGCGGGTTATTGCAGGCGGATTAGTAACAAATATTGCAATTTCATTTTGGCTAATCGCTTTTTCCACCCTTCTATTTTTAAGTTTAGCCTTTGTAAAGAGATATTCTGAACTGATGAAAATCAAAGGTGAAGGCAGTTTAAAGAATAGGGGCAGGGAATATGGAATGCAGGATCTTAATTTGCTCCAGGTGATGGGTATTACAACTGGCTTTTTATCAATAGTGGTGTTTTCATTGTACATTGAAAGTCCTGAAGTTTCCAGGTTATATTCATATCCCAAGGTATTGTGGGGAATAAGCCTCTTATTTCTATTTTGGATAAGCCGTATCTGGGTCATTACCAATCGCGGCGAAATGACAGATGACCCGATCGTTTTCGCGGTAAAGGATGCAAGCAGCTATTTAACTTTCGTCCTGATCGGAGTACTCGTATGGCTTGCAATGTAGATATCAGGTATTAATTACCAATTTTATTTTTAAATATTTTACGATTAAATTTTATCAATGAATTTTACAGCCTTTTTAAGGGAGTGTGTTCATCAACCATATTTTGGCTTTATCATTTCAGGATTGCTTTGCAGTTGTTTCTATTTTTTAAAAAGTGAACAAAAATCTTTCAAAAAAGCTGTTTGGGGCATTTATCTTTTACTATTTACGCTAACTTTTTCTATTTTCGCCGGTGGCATAATCACGCGGATCAATCATCCCCAGGTTTACGATTTTACAGCATTTTACCTTTATGGCAAAGCAGCGGCTGGCGGACATAATTTTTATGCGCCGTCGGAACTTCAGGCGGCTTTTGATACACTTAATCTTCCGTTATTAGATTATAGCGGATTTAAACAGGAAATCGTGAATGTTGGATTTCTATATCCACCGCCCACCATTCTATGGTTTGCCCCACTTGGCTATTTATCCTATAACACTGCTTTAGTCTCCTGGACAATATTTAATTTACTTTTTTTGGTGGGATGTATTTATTTAGTTTATGACATTTTCCTTAAATCGTATAAAATAAATGGGCTAATACTGGTCGCGTCACTAGTTTTTCTTTTTTTACCAATCCGGGAAACTGTTTCATTTTCACAAACCAATTTTATTTTGCTTTTTCTATTGCTTCTAATGAAAAAATATTCAGAAAGGAAATTTGCCGGAATTTTGCTAGCCCTGGCCTTATTTACAAAACCTTATATGATTGTCTTTGTATTTGTTTTCTTTCTAAAAAGGAAGTGGAATACAATAATTTATTTCACTATCAGTTCCCTTACTCTGGTAGGATTGACACTGTTGTTGTTTGGAAAAGACCCTTTTCATAGTTATATATTTAGTAATCCTTCAAAGCGACTGCCTTCCTGGGTTTTTTCTGAAAAAATTAATCAGTCATTGTATGGAACTCTACTGCGCAATAATTTAATTACTATCGACAACCATGTTACCTATAGCTGTATTTTAACGGCGGGGTTTTTATTAACCGGGCTTTATTTAGGTTATTTGTTAAAAAGAAAATTGCATGATTACATCTGGGTGACACTTTTATTGATAGGATTGCTGTTTTATCCGGGTACTTTAAGCTACTATGCGGTGTTGCTATTATTCATTATGTTTCAATTTTTTAATGAAAAAAAACCACTTGGGCTAAACTTAAAGATCAATATCGTTGTAATCTGTATCCTTTATTACCTGGTTTCTGTTTCTGTTTTTGCAAGTATTTGTTTTCTTTTGAGTATCGTCCTATTTAAATCTTTTAAATCAATAGCTAATCCCTTGAAGGAACCAATAGGTTAGCATCCCAATCGCTACAAAAATATAATCATGAAAAATTCATTATTATTGGTGTTATATGCTGGTTTTCTTACGGGTTGTTTAGAAAGAAAGATTCATTTTACTGATGATTTTGTCATCGCGAACGGCCAGATGCCGGATATTGTCAAAGACAATAATAATAAAATCCATTTGGTTTACGGAACCGGAGACAGTATTATGTATTCAAATCTTTCAGAAAATGCAACTTCCTTTTCCCAGCCTCTTTTGATTGGTGTATTGCCTCACGCCTATTCATTTGCCACACGCGGGCCTCAAATTGCGGCGACTAAGAAGGGCATAATTATAACCGCCTGTAATTCTATAGGTGATATTTATTCCTTCTATAAAACCGGAAATGGTAAATGGCTTCAAGGTCACAAAGTGAATGATGTAGATACGATAAACAAAGAAGGACTTATGGATCTCAGCGCAGATGACACAAATGTTTTTGCTGTTTGGCTTGATTTAAGAGGGAATGGGCAAAATAAATTGTATGGTGCAAAATCAAATGATGGAGGTAAGACCTGGGAAAAAAATACGCTGGTTTACGCGTCACCCAACACTTCGGTTTGCGAGTGTTGCAAGCCAACTGTTGCAGTTAGGGGAAACAATGTTTATGTGATGTTCCGAAACTGGTTGAACGGCAATAGGGATTTGTACATAGCTCAATCAATTGATAGTGGCAATACTTTTGGGCAGGCTAAAAAGTTAGGTAATGGTAATTGGAAATTAAATGGATGTCCAATGGATGGTGGTGGGATGGCAATAAATGGCGATGGAGAATTACAGACAGTCTGGCGAAGAGGGGTGAAGGTTTATGCGGCTAGACCTGGTATGCCTGAAAAAGAAATAGGAGAAGGAAGAGGCTGTTCAGTTGAAACCGTAAATAATAAAAATATTTATACCTGGACAGAAAACGGACAAGTGGTTATTATAAATACAAAGGGAGAAAAGAAAATACTTGGCGAAGGAATGCAGCCGGTATTAAAGGCATTAAATAATGACTACGTAATCTGTGTTTGGGAAGATGAAAAGCAAATACATGCCTCAATTCTCGCGTTATAGGCACCTCGAGACCTTAAATTTAATGCATAATGTACCAGGTTAAGGTAAGAGATTTGCAGCTCTGGAGCGTAAAGCTATTTTTTGAGATTTCGGATTTTGAATGCCTAAAATGAAAAAAATAAATATGCAGTTAACAAACATCAAGGTCACGAGAAACCCATTTCTACTCTTTTTACCCCCACTTATGTTTTACATTATTTTCATTTTTATACTTTCTAATAATGCTTTATGGGGAGATGAATATATATATGTAGGTTATGCTAAAAATCTTCTTAATGGATTTTATTCGGAACCAGCACCCAAAATTAGCTTAAGCGATGGCCCTGGATATTCTTTATTTATAATGCCTTTCATGGCATTGAAGCTGCCATTAATTGTCATTAGATTATTAAACGCACTTTTACTATATCTGTCAGTTATCGTATTATGTAAGGTTTTAATAAAGTTTGTCCCTTATAATATGGCATTGTTGTTTAGTTTCTTCTGGGCGTGCTATTATAATTTTTTGGATTTTATAGCCCTTATATGTTCTGAAACACTTAGTATCTTTTTGATATCTATCCTGCTCTTTCTACTAACAAAGGCATTTGCACCTGGTATGAGAATTAAAAATAATAAATATTTATTTTTCTCCGGTTTCGTAATTGGCTACCTGGTACTTACTAAAATAATTTTCGGTTATGTGCTTTTATGCATGTTGATTGGAAGCGGATTATTAGTGATAATTAATCGAAATGCTATTAATTACCAGAAGGGAATAATTATTTTGTTTGTTGCGCTCACAACAAGTTCACCTTATTTACTCTACACTTATCATTTAACTGGTAAAATTTATTATTTGGGCAGCAGCGGTGGAAATAATTTATATTGGATGAGTACACCATATGAATATGAATATGGAAGTTGGTTTCCAAGTCCCAATATCAAATCTGATTCTATGGCCTTTGAAAAAAGAGTAAAAAGTTTTGAAAAAGGAAGTCTTTTAAATCTAAAAAACAGGTCGTCATATATACCAGGTTATGAGGACTCATTAAAGTCGCATCACCAAAAAGACTTTGAAGAAATTCTGAAATTTAGTGAGCCGGCAAGAGATGATGCATATAAAAAAATTGCCGTTGCAAATATAATTGCATACCCTGTCAAATTCATAAAAAATTGCTTTTCAAATATCGGAAGAATACTTTTTAACTATCCATACTCTTACACCTTACAAAAATCAGGTACTTTAATAAGATTTCCACTTAATGGCATTATCATTGTGCTCATATTGTTCTGTACAATCCCGACTATCATAAATTGGAAAAAGATTATTTTCCCTCTTCGATTTATGTTATTTTTTAGTTTCATATATCTTGGAGGCAGTATTTTCGGCAGTGCTGAATTTCGAATGTTCACAATCATTGTACCAGTGTTACTTTTTTGGATTGCCTTTATTATTCACAGGTGCGTAAAAATAAACATAACAAAGTGGTAAGGCTCCTTGCGTATATTGGTATATTAGTTTATTCTTGGTTGTTTCTCACAACAGATTTTAGAAATTAACCAGCTTCGTCTGCATCTTCTTTCAAAATAGAACTATAAAAAAGTTCTGACGGGATCGCAAAGTTAAAAACAATTCAATATCACAATATCACTGCAATTTGTTCAACGTGAGGAAAATTTTATGATGTGAGTGACTAACTTGTATTTTTATGTGTAAGTGATGAAAAGAAATATATATATCCGGTTAAATGCTGTTTTTTTATCTATCGTATTCTCCTCAAATATGCTTATTAGTGTCGCCTGTTGTTTTGGCATAGATGAGTTGTTCAATAGCAGCGATCATCATTGTATATACTAATTCAATAGGGTCGATTCCGGAATGATGGCCCGGCCAAACATTGGTTAATGTATACCGGCAAAATCTTCATGCGATTTTCAATACGCTCAATCTTCCCTCTTGCTTTTAATGAAGAAATATTCGATAGGAAATTGGGTGGAATTTTATTAGCATTTTCAATATTCACGAAACCTTACATGATCGTATTTTTAATGGTTTTTATTCTGAAAAAACAGTGGAAGACACTAATATATTTCCTAATGAGTTCGCTTATCCTCATTGGCTTAACACTATTAATCCATCAAAGCCTGGGTGTTTTCATAGGAAATCAATCAATCATTGCATGCAATCCTACTGCGTAATAATTTGGTTACTATCAATAGCCACATTATATATACCTGCATTCTAATAGGGGGACTTTTATATGTCGCGCTTTATTTAGGTTATTTATTAAAAAGGAAATCGTATGATAAAAAAAACGGTGGGAAAACTTGCATTTACAATTATTAAATTTTACATTTGTTGAATTGATATGCTCCAAAGCATTTCCACACTGTCCCATATTTCATAGAGATCCCAATCCCAATTCCACATTTTGATAAAGCTGTCCAGCGCTTCCAGACAATGATCTAATATTTAGATTATTCCTGTACCGTATTATTTTCCTTGTCCCAAATTATTTATTAAGCATTAAAACTGTTTCAATGAAACTAACAAGACAAGTACGCCCAGGTTCATCAAAGTTAACAAACTGCACTGTATGTGAAGGTACCAATATTCACTTCTCTTTTTTTAAGAATGAATACGGAATACTAAATTGCAGAGATTGCGATCATCTTTTTACGGATTTGATAATGACTCCTCAAAAGGTAAATGAGATTTATTCAGACGATTATTTTTTCGGTGGCGGAGACGGATATGATGATTATACTTTACAGGGTAAGATGCTTACTGGGAGAGGCGAATATTATGCCGATAAACTTGGTAGCTACATGGTTCCCGGTAAAGTATTAGATATTGGGTCGGCTGCCGGATTTTTATTAAAGGGATTTGAAAATAAAGGGTGGCAAGGAACAGGAATCGAGCCAAATGCCTCGATGGCGGAATATGGAAGAACCGTTGTGGGTCTAGATATAAAAAAGGGTACTCTTGTAAGTGTCAAACTAAATGATAAGTATGATTTAATAATTGTAATCCAGGTTATAGGGCACATTGATAACTTAAAGAATTCCATAGATCAAATGTCAGGTTATCTGAAGCCGGGCGGGCATATATTAATAGAAACGTGGAATAAGGATAGCATCACAGCAAAAATATTTGGTAAAAGCTGGCATGAGTTTAGTCCACCCAGTACATTAAATTATTTCAGCAAAAAATCTCTAAAGGAGGTGATGCGGCAACAAAATTTTTCATTAGTAGGACAGGGCACACCTAAGAAAAAAATCAATTCAGGTCATGCAAGGTCTTTTATAAAACACAAACTCAGGGACTCAAAAAAATTAAGATGGATGGCAGGTATTACATCTTTAATCCCCGGAAATGTTAATTTACCTTACCCGTCTGAAGACCTGTTTTGGTATCTTTTTAAGAAAAATCAAGCCAAAAGGTATTTTTCAGAGCTGGAAGGATACGATATTGCCCTGGAGGAAAAAAAAGTTGTCAGTACATATAAGAAAATGCCTAATTAATAATATTTTAGCTACATGAAATCTATGTCCATCAGAAGTTGGTAATCTATAGAACCATGTGCTCAGGGAAAAAAATTTAAGGGTAATAGCATTATTCATACAAGCGAATTCCAGGTTTTCATAGTAACTTGTATTTTTATATTTAAGTGATGATAAGAAATATATATATCCGGTTAAATGCTGTTTTTTTATTTATCGTATTTTCCTCAAATATGCTTATTAGTGTAGCCTGTTGTTTTGGCATAGATGAGTTGTTCAATAGCAGCGATCATCATAACTCCGAAATCGCAATACACGAGGATTGTCACCATAAAGAAGAGACAAATGCATCTAAAAAATCACGCGAAAAGGACGATAATTGCTGCAATGATCACGTGATCAAATTTGCCAAAGTCGATAAATGTGTACCGCAATGTTTTACCGGTATAAATAATATCTTTTTTACGGCGTTCATTTCGGCCTTTTATGATATCGGGGTTTTACCCACTTCGAAAGGGTCTGTAAACTCCAGATTTTTTGTCCGAAGCCATCATCCACCGATTCCGGATATCCGTATAGCCATACAAAGTTTCCAGATATAATTTAATGTTCAAGAGTATTTCCTGCCGGGGGATAAACATTCCCATGAGCAACTATTCTTTTACATTAACTTATTAAATTATATGGAAACAACAAAGCCGATTGCCATAATCGGCGCGGGTATTGCAGGTCTCACTGCAGCAAATTCTTTAAGTGAAAACAACATCCCATTTGTTCTCTATGAAGCAGGCAAAAAAATTGCCGGGCTTGCTATCAGCTTTAAGGATACCGAAGGGTTCAGCTATGATTTTGGAGCTCATTTTATCACAAACCGTTTGGCAGAAGCTATCGGGGTCAGTGCTAAATGTCGAGTAGTAAAGCACTATGGTGAGGCTGTTTGGCTCAAAGGGAATGCATATAATTATCCCTTCGGTTTGATGATCATTCCAAGGATGAGCCTGAGCTGGTTTGCCGGGCAGATCAGGTCATTACTCGATGGCCATACTCCAGGTTCTGCTGCAGAATGGTTTCATAAACGATATGGATCCGCGCTTGCAGATGAAGTTGCATTGCCACTACTTGAAGCATGGTCGGGCGCACCGGCACAAGACTTGTCACCAGCTGTGGGGGATGGTTTATTTGGAGGGAGCATAGCAAAAACGTTGTACCTCAAGGCCGCCGCTAAACTCACCGGGCGCGCAGTTGCTTGTGGTTATAACCGTGAAAAGCCTGAAAATCCAAAAGTCTGGCATGTTTACCCAACTGAGGGTGTTTCCACTTTATGCGAAAAACTCGCTGAAGGGTTAGAAGATTCAATCAAACTTGAATCACCGGTAGAAGGGATTATTGTGGAAAATGAAAAAGTGGTGGCGGTTCGTGTGAACGGCCAAATCCAGGAAGTCTCTGCTGTTATCAGCACGGCACCTCTTAATGTACTCGCAAAACTTGTAAAAGGCACCAACGCGCTGCAAAGCGCGTCCCAATTCAGATATCGCCCTATGGTCTTTATAAATATGCGGTTTAAGGGCCGTGGCCTTCTCCCAGATACCGTGATGTGGTTTCCTGAAAAAGAGTTTCCTTTTTTCCGCCTTACTGAGGCTACCCTTTCAATGCCATGGCTTGCACCCCCAGGCAAAACAATTATTACTGTCGACATTGGCTGTCAAAAAGGTGATGAGATTTGGTCAATGGACGAACAAAAGCTGGCAGAACTTTGCTTAGACCATCTCACGACTGTGATCCCCGATGTTAAAGAAAAATATATAGGTAGCAATGTTTTGCGAACTCAAATTGCCTACCCAATTTTTCTTAATGAGTACGAAAAAGAAAGGCAACATTTTGAGCAATCCACCAACATAGACAATCTTTTAAGCGTAGGCCGCAACGGTGAATTTTCACACATGTTTATGGAAGATGTTTATTGGCGTACACAAAGAAAGACGCGGGAATTGATCGAAAAATTGCACGAATTTAAATAGTTAGTTTAAGGCGTGCAAAAATGAAATTAATTTTTTAATACAAACAACAGTATCATGCTATTTACACAAAAGATTCAGAGAAAGCATTAATACTGTTTTATCAAACAGCATATTAATATTATCAATAGAAATAACAGTATTATATATGCACTTTATTTGTTGAGTTGTTTGACACAGGCTAGCAAAACCAGCATTATCGAAATGACTACAGAAGAATTAATAAGAGAAATGATAAGTAAAATGTGTCCTTTTCATGGTAAAAAGGCTATTATAGTAAGCCACGCAAGCGGTCAGATCGATATCTCGGCATGTTGCAAAGAGTTTCAGATTTTTCTCGAAACTCTTAAGAACGATAGATCTAACAGAGGAATTGATGAGGTAGGATCATGTGAGGCTACGCGAGATCTCCAGGCAGAAGAATGATTTCATCTCAATGGCATCGCATGAGTTGAAAACTCCGGTTACAATTTTCAGTGCTTTTGCGCAACTCTTGCTTACAGATGAGCCGCTTGCCGGGAAAGCTCAACCTAATGGGTTGCTATCGAGAATGAATGCACAAATCACTAAGCTAACTAACTTAATAAATGATTTACTGGATTTATCCAAAATCGAGGGGAATAAACTTCAATACCATTTTAATTATTTTGATTTCAATAAAATGGTGCAAGATGTAGTTGATGAGATGAGACTTACTACTAGCGGTCACACTATTGATGTCAAATTAGTAAAGTCTTCAAATGTTGTTTACGGTGACAGGGACAGGCTTATACAAGTAGTGGCAAATCTTCTTTCTAATGCGATAAAATATCCAGGTAATTCGGATAATGTTAAGGTTAGTTCAACGCAGAATAAACAATACGTAACAGTGTCTGTGCAGGATTTTGGAATAGGCATAAGCAAAGAAAAACAACATAAAATTTCCTCCAGGTTTTTTAGAGTGAGTGGAGTAGAAGAGGATACTTATCCTGGCTTGGGCCTGGGTTTATATATTTCAAATGAAATAATCAAACATCATAATGGAACGATCCCGGTTAAATGCGACAAAGGAAAAGGATCAACATTCAGTATAAGATTACCATTAAGAAAAAATGACAAATAAGTCTTGTTATTCCATATCCTTTTCCATTCAGATTACAACAGAACTGGATCCTATTGGTTAATATTATTACATATTTCTCCCAACAAATGCTTCCTCGATTTTTTCAGTCACTTCATCCATCCGTATTCCAAACTTTAAAATAAATTTCGTCCATGCCTGCTTACCCGGAAAATGCCTACCTCCTGTAGTATCCGTAATTCCATAGTTCAAAAACTGTGGAAAAGAATTTAAACTGCGGCTTGCTGATGTCTGACAACTTTTGTAGACTTGCATTAACAAGATCACTGATCTTTTCGAAGGCATTAGAGTTTGGGTTTAGCATACAAATATCTAATGCCTCTTTTATTTTAAACATTGCGGACAACATTTAATCGTAGTTCAGAAAGGTGCATCCAATGTCTACTTTTCACAAGTTCGCAGTTCAATCTATTTGCCTCAATGGGAAAAGTCGGTTGACAGAAAATTGGTTGAGGTTTTGGAAAAAAATTGGAGATTTCTTACAACAGGAATCGAGAACAGAAATTTTCAGCGAATGAGATTTGAATTAGTTGCTGAAAGAAATTTTACAGAGGAGAAAAAAGAACTTTACACAGAAAAATTATTGGAAGCTGCAACAAAAAGAATTTCCGGTGCTAATATTTCAAATACTGATGATTCAGAAGAGAAATACCGCAAGATGGAATATGATGCAATACTTGCAGAAACCGGAGGAGAAAATCAGGATTTCTTTGTTACGAAAAATCAGGCAAATACTTATGATGATACTGAAACTGGCGGTGCAATCAGCAATGGATTTACAAGCATTGGTTTATTACACAAGTTGAGGGAGACAAGAACATTTGTGGGTTTTCAAGATGGCTTCCCGATGATGGAAAAAGTCTAGATACGAAAAAGGATTTTATCAAACTCGGCAGAAGTATTACTTGGCTTTCGGCTGTTGTAGTTAGAGGTGAAGGGGTATTTTTTGAGTTTAGTGAGCGATTGAAAGAATGGGTAAAGAAAAAAGAAGTGATTGAAAGAGCTAAATTTTTATCAGAACATTACAACCAACCACGGCAGGCAAAAGGACAAAAATTAAGAGAAATAAAGCCGGGGTTTGTTTTGATTCACACATTTGCTCATTTGGTGATAAATCAATTTAGTTATGAATGTGGT
>JBDTLP010000080.1:0-23492 GCA_039934735.1 Ferruginibacter sp.
TTTCCTTTTATTTTAATAATAAAATTATATCAATGGATACTCTCTCCATTGCTTGGGCCAAAGTGTCGGTTCACGCCAACCTGCTCTCATTATGCATTGGAAGCGTTTAAAAAATACGGGCCGATAAAAGGGTTTTGGCTTTCAATAAAAAGAATAAGCAGGTGTCATCCGTGGGGTGGGCACGGTCATGATCCTGTTCCTTAGAAACATAAAATAAGAAATTAAAAATAAGGAATAAGAAAGTCGGGTTCGTTAAGTCCGTTTCTTATTCCTTATTTAATATTCCTTATTCCTTATTTTATTTAGAAGCCGCTTCGTATCTTTCAGCCACCTTCCCCCAATTCACCACGCTCCAAAACGCCGCCAAATAATCAGCACGCTTATTCTGATACTTTAAATAGTATGCATGTTCCCAAACATCTGCACCAAGTATTGGCGTTCCTTTTACCTCTGCAACTTCCATTAAAGGATTGTCCTGGTTAGGTGTAGAACTTACTTCAAGCTTGCCATCTTTTACAATGAGCCATGCCCAACCGCTACCAAAGCGTGTCATACCTGCATTATTAAATTTTTCTTTCAATGCATCAAAAGATCCGAATGCTGCAGTAATTGCATCTCCTAATTTTCCGGAAGGAGTGCCACCTGCATTTCCTGCAAGGCTATCCCAGAAGAAACTATGGTTCCAGTGTCCGCCACCGTTATTACGTACTGCGGCGCTGATCGATCCTGCATGTTTAACCAATTCTTCCAGTGATTTGTTTTCGTTGTCTGTACCTGCAATTGCTTTATTTAAATTATCTACATAAGCCTGGTGATGCTTATCATGATGTATCTGCATGGTTTGTTTGTCGATATGAGGTTCTAATGCTTCGTATGCGTAAGGAAGCGGTGCTAATGTAAAAGCCATAACTTATAGATTTATACTTGTGAAAAAATAATTATAGAATTTGAAAGCAAAATTAAAGCCTAAAACTTGTATTTGTATTTATTTAAAAATGATGTTTCTTATTTCGGAAATAAAAAGAAGCTGGGATCTTTCCAAAAAGATACCAGCTTCTTTTTATGGTTGTAACTACAATGTTATTTACCAGCCCTTTTTTTCAAAAAGCGGTAGCCAATTGTGAGCCCGCCCGTAATAGTTTTCGAATCAATATTGTCATTATTATTGGTACTCCTTAGTCCAAAGTTCGAGTAAAGGCCTACGATGTATTTTTCAGAAAATAAATAAGCAAGATTTAAACTCAGTCCCAGGTTTAGTCTTTTTACTTCGGAAGTGGATAATCCAAATTTCACTTTGTTATCAAATCTAAATCCTTCAGTTGTAGTTACGGCACTATTTGTAGTTTCAAGCGTATTGTTGCCCTTATCCCTACCTGCAATACCAATACCTATAAAAGGGCCAAAACCAACAGCGAAAATGGAATTTACTTTATAATATATTTTTAAAGGAATATTGATATAATCAAGATGCGATTTTGAAGTAAATCTTTGCACCTGGCTAATAGGTGGGTTATCATAATAATTGGTTCTGTCAAACTTGTGATGAACTGATTCAAATGCTAAGCCTGTTTGAAAAAAAAGAGATTTTGATAAGGGAATATTGATGTGTATTGGGATTGTATAACCTATTGCTGGTTTGAAACCCTTTTCCCTTGAGCCATATATTCTTGTGCGAAGATTACCAATATTCACACCTGCATGTAGATCAAAACTAATTTGACTGTAAGATGTAATGCAAAAAAACATTGATGGAAAAATAAGAAAAAATTTTATAGTTTTCATATTTCAGCTTTTAGGTGGGAATTATTTTACAAAGTTCTTAATTTTCAAATCAGCTCATCTTCAAATTTTCAAATTAACTAACGTTTCCCTCTAAAAAAATCCTTCATCAATTTACTGCAATCATCTTCTAATACACCGCCGGTGATCGTTGTCTTTGGATGAAACGGATTATTATGTCCTGTGCATTTTCTATAACCATTCTTTTCATCATAGGCGCCAAAAACAACACGCCCGATCTTACTCCAATATAAAGCACCACTGCACATCAGGCAAGGCTCAATGGTTACATACAATGTTGCTTCGGGTAAATATTTACTTCCTAAAAAATTGTAAGCAGATGTAAGTGCCAGTATCTCTGCATGTGCAGTACTATCATTCAGCAACTCAACCTGGTTGTGGGCTTTAGCAATTACCTGTTCATTCAACATAATGATGGCGCCTACCGGCACCTCATCTTTATCAAAAGCATGTTGTGCTTCACGAAGCGCAAGCTGCATATATCGTTCGTCACTCATAAACGTTTACTAACTTTAAAACAAATTTAAGGTAATGTCATCTCAAAATAAACTTAGTGCTGTTCGTGATTATTATAACAGTGGTGCAACAAGGTCGTTTGAATTCAGAAAACAACAATTGCAAAAACTAAAAGCAGCATTGGAGAAACATGAACAAACCATTTATGCAGCTCTTTTCGAGGACCTTAAAAAAAGCCAGGAAGAAAGTTGGGTTACAGAAAATGGATTTGTGTATGTAGAGATCAACAATACATTAAAACATTTGAGTGGCTGGATGCAACCAGAAAAAGTCAGCACCAACCTGCTCAATCTTCCTTCAAAAAGTTTTATCATTTCCGAACCTTTGGGAGTAGTATTGATCATCGCTCCGTGGAATTATCCATTTCAATTATTGTTTAATCCACTGGTGGGCGCCATTGCTGCAGGAAATTGCGTGGTATTGAAATCATCGGAATTTGCACCCGCCACTTCTAAAATAATGAAGCTGATCATTGAAGAAAATTTTGCTCCTAATTATATTTTATTTACCGAAGGTGATGGTGCTACTGTTGTTCCTGAAATGATCAACAACTTTTTTTTCGATCATATTTTTTATACAGGAAGTACTGCCGTAGGGAAAATGATTTATCAGATGGCAGCAAACAATCTTGTTCCTGTAACGTTGGAATTAGGTGGTAAAAGTCCTTGCGTTGTTGAATCAGATGCAGATATAAAAATAGCAGCAAAGCGCATTGCTATGACAAAATTCAACAATGCAGGACAAATGTGCGTAGCGCCCGATTATCTTTTAATTCATCAATCAAAAAAAGAGGAATTCATCCATGAGATTAAAAAAGTATTGAAACAATTTTTCGGTGAAGATGCAAAGGCAAGTGATAACTATGGAAAAATAATCAATGAGCGACAATTCGATCGCATTGTAAAATATTTTGATGATGGAAAAACTATTATTGGTGGCCGTGTTGACAGATCTAAATTATACATCGAACCTTCATTGATCGACAACATAGAATTGAACAGTAAAATAATGACGGATGAAATTTTTGGCCCAATACTTCCGATCATTACTTTTTCTACTATGGATGAAGCAATAAAAATTATTGAAATAAATAAAAATCCTTTGGCATTTTATATTTTCACTTCCGACAATAAAAAAGAAAAAGCCTGGCTCAATGCAGTTGCATTTGGTGGTGGATGTGTAAATAATGCTAGCTGGCATTTAACCAATCACAATCTTCCCTTTGGTGGGCGCGGAAATAGTGGCACCGGACAGTATCATGGTAAATTCAGTTTCCAAACATTCAGCCATAGAAAAGCAATTATGAAAACACCAACATGGTTTGATCCTTCAATAAAATATCCGCCGTTTAAGGGAAAGCTTAAATTGTTTAAGTGGATTATTCGATAGTTAAAAATTGTGAGTTGAGCGTTATGAGTTTGGCTTCAGTTGCGGCTTACATGTATTGCCATTGACTTCAGCCAATGGAAAAAAATTAAAATGCTCATTTGTGGCTTTAGCCACATTCTTTTATGAATAAAATTATCTTTGCTAAGCTTTTATATTATAACAAGTTTCAATAAGAAACCTTCTCATCAATGAAATATTTTTTCTACTTCTCAATAGTATTGTTTATTTCCTTTTGCATCTATGTAATTATTGTAAACAGGAACTCAAAACAAATGACATTAAAACAGAAGATATTAAAAGCTGTTTATCCACAGCTCATGTGGTTTTCAAAAAAAAATGCAAAAACACTAGCACCTTCTTCCAATCAAAATACAATAAGCCCTGTTTCTTTTTATTCCTTAGAGGGAGAATTGATCAGTGGCAAGCCATTCGGCTTTGATCAACTAAAAGGAAAGAAAATACTACTCGTAAATACAGCATCCGACTGCGGCTACACAAGACAGTATGAAGACCTTCAAAAATTACAGCAACAATTTGAAAATAAATTAGTGATCATTGGTTTTCCTTCCAATGAATTTAGTGAACAGGAAAAAGCCGATAACAGTTCCATTGAAAAATTTTGTAAAATAAATTACGGTGTAAGTTTTCCCTTGATGAAGAAAAGCAATGTGAAGAAATCCGATGATCAGAATAAAGTATATAAATGGTTAACAGATGCTACTCAAAACGGATGGAACGACAAACAACCTGAATGGAATTTTTCCAAATATCTGATAGATGAAAATGGGAAACTGGTTGATTATTTTACGCCTGCGGTATCACCATTGGATAGTGTTGTGTTGAAAGCGATTGAAAATTAAAATTGTTTGGTGTTTATTGTTTGGTGTGGATCCACACCAAACAATAAACACCAAACAATTACTACAACGGACACTTCTCATGATAATTAATAATCTCAATGGGAGTACGTTCAAATTCATAGCCCAAATAACGTTCTAATATTTGCTGAAGCACATCATTTATTTCATCGGGCGCCGTAAGTGTCACAAGTTTAAAACGGAATTCTTTTATCCCAGGTAATCCTTTTAAATAGTTTGTATAATGCCTGCGCATTTCATTTATTCCAACAACAGGTCCTTTCCATTCGATGGATTTAAATAAATGCTTGCGGCATACTTCAATTCTTTCGGTTAATGTTGGAGAAGGAAGTACGGTTCCTGTTTTTACAAAATGTTTTATTTCCCTGAAGATCCATGGATAGCCAATGGCTGCACGGCCAATCATGATGCCATCAACACCATAACGGTTTTTATATTCAAGTGCCTTCTGTGGACTATCAATATCCCCGTTTCCAAAAATGGGAATATGAATTCGGGGATTGTTTTTCACTTTTGCGATCAGCGACCAATCTGCCTCACCCTTGTATAATTGACAACGGGTACGACCATGTATGCTCAATGCCTGTACGCCGCAATCCTGCATGCGCTCGGCAACTTCTTCAATATTTTTTGTAGCATCATCCCAACCCAATCTTGTCTTAACCGTTACCGGTAGTTTCGTCCCTTTTACAACGGATTCTGTAAGCCTTACCATCAGGTCAATATTTTTTAAAACGCCTGCACCAGCACCTTTACTCACTACTTTTTTTACAGGGCATCCAAAATTGATATCAACAAGATCAGGATTTACGGTTTCGCAAATACGGGCACTCATTTCCATTGCATCTTCATCACCACCAAAAATTTGAATCCCAAATGGCCTTTCTTCTTCGCTGAAATCTAGTTTTTGTCGGCTCTTCATAGCATCCCTGATCAATCCTTCGCTGCTGATAAATTCGCTGAACATGAGGTCTGCACCATTATCCTTACACACTGCACGGAAGGGCGGATCACTCACATCTTCCATAGGCGCCAGTAACAGCGGAAATTCAGGTAATTGTATGTGGCCTATTTTGGGCATATCATTATTTGTATATTGCGGCTGCAAATTTACGAATAATCTGCTTAGTATATGGAATATAAGAGTGTAAAAGGTTATACAGGAGCTGCCCAGCTTGGATTTTTATTTGTTTTCCTGGGATTGGGGTTTATCCTTGCTGGCATTGCACAATTGATGATCAGTTATCAAATGGTACCTGCCGGAACTTCTTTTGCAAATCTTCCTGATGCTATTTTATTGGCCATAAAAGATCCCAAAAATGTATTCTATTCAAGGCTGCTGCAGATTTCAGGCACATTCTTTTTATTATTTATTCCTGCCGTTATTTGTTCGTGGATATCAAATGGAATAAATAGATTCTGGCTGGGCTTCAATCCTTATTTAAATGTTTACCAGGTTTTACTAGGCTTCCTCATCATGTTTACTGCCAATATAATGGCTTCTCCACTGGAGGAATTGACCAAAGCCATCATTGTTCATTTTCCTTCTTTAGATGCTTCTGCAAAATCATTGGAAGCTACTTATAATGACCAGGTAGTTGCATTGAGTAATTTAAAAAGCTGGCCCGAATTTTTAGTGGCACTCGTCATCATGGCTTTTTTACCGGCTTTATTTGAAGAACTTTTTTTTAGAGGAGCTGTTCAAAATCTTTTTGTAAAATGGTGGAAGCAACCTTTGGTCGCAATCATTGTAACGTCATTGTTATTTAGTTTGATACATGGTTCTATTTATCTTTTTTTAAGCAGGGCCGTATTGGGATTTGTATTGGGGCTTTTGTATTATAAAACAAAAAATATCTGGATAAACGTTATTGCCCATTTTTTAAATAATGCCATTGCACTTGCACAATTATTCTCGATGAGCAATTCAAAAGAGCCATTAGATATTAGTAAAATTGATCCAAAAATTGACTGGTGGTTTGGGATCATTGCAATTGGCGTTTTATTTTTCTTATTTAGATTTCTTAGCCGCTATTCTGTAAAAAATATTTTTAAGATCAATGCAAAAGAACAATTGCTGATAGCAGAAACTTCCTCTTATCCATTTGCAAAAAAAGAAACGAACCAGCTTGGCAATCAATAAAGAAACACTTAAGACAAGAGCATTGACCGCACTCATTTTTGTGCTGGTCATGTTTGCAGGACTTTTTATAAATGAATATACTTTCATTGCACTATTCACTATCATCATGTTTGGTTGTTTGTATGAATTCAGTAAGATTGTAAAACTGATCAATGCGAAAAGATATTTACTTTATTTGCCGATTGCTTTTATTTACATAATACTTCCGTTGCTTTTATTGATTGATATGGGCGTGAATAGTTATTATTATGAACATAAAAAACTTAGTCTCGTTAGCTATTCTTCATTGTTACCCTGCGCTATTATTTTTTCTTTATGGATCAATGATACAATGGCATATCTCGTTGGATCGATGATTGGCAAAACGCCGTTCTCTAAAATATCTCCAAAAAAAACATGGGAAGGAACATTGGGTGGTTTTATACTTTGTGTGGTGAGTATGGCTTTGCTCGGACCCATTTTTTCCAATACAAAAGTATTGAGCTGGAAAGATTGGGCATCAATAGCAGCTATCTGTGCTGTTTTTGGAACTGCCGGCGACCTTCTTGAAAGTAAATTAAAACGCATGGCCAATATTAAAGACAGCGGCACCATCATGCCGGGCCACGGGGGTTTTTTAGATCGCTTTGATTCTTTGCTTGTTGCAACACCGTTTGTGTGGATGTATATTAAATTTTTTCTTTGAGTAGATCCTGTTGTCAGGCTGAGGCACTCATAAAAAAATTAAGCTCTTTGTAAATGACATAGCAGAGCCGTAGGCTCGTTTCTATTTTGTAACAACGGATTTTAATCCGTTGTCATTAATAGTTGCTATGTTAGAGAACCGTAGGTTCGGCCCATATTATTATATAGTTGCTTTCTACTTCTTTATATGTTCCGAACCTACGGTTCTCATTCTTTACTTTATCATTTCACCAACGGGTTAAAACCCGTTGTTACCATATTGGCCGAGGCTACGCCTCTTTATCCATAAATGTAAAACTGCAGTTTAATAAATTATTCTTAATCAGTTTCATACCTAATTTGTCATTAGCAGCTTGTCGAAGTCGTGTTTAGCAGTTATTATCAACCACACTTTGATAAGCTCAGTGTGACATGCCTGGTACAACTATAAAATTTCAATACATAATCACAGTAAATTGCAATTCTACGAGTACATTTGCTATTCAATTTTTATAAATGACTATACACAGGGAAGGATATCAATCGATTGCAATTGTAACATTGGTTATTGGGGCACTTAATATTTTATTATACTGGTTTTTAGGTTCATCGCTTTTATGGTTATGTGCAATCATATTGGTCATCTCTTTGATATTCGTATTGTTTATTGTTTCTTTTTTCAGGATACCTTCCCGCAAACTAACGATCGATGCAAACAGTGTTGTTGCTCCTGCAGATGGTAAAGTTGTGGTGATAGAAGAAATAACTGACGTTGAATATTTTAAAGATAAAAGATTGCAGGTTTCTATTTTTATGAGCCCACTCAATGTGCATGTAAATAGAAATCCCATCAGCGGTGAAGTGATATACAATCAATATCACAAAGGAAAATACCTGGTGGCATGGCATCCAAAATCTTCTACAGAAAATGAAAGGCATTCTGTTGTAATAAAAAATAATAAGACAGAAGTTCTGGTAAAACAAATTGCAGGTGCTGTTGCAAAAAGAATTGTCAATTACCTTGAAGTAGGACAAAAAGTAAATCAAACAGATGAAATGGGATTTATCAAATTTGGCAGCAGGGTGGATTTAATCTTCCCGGTAGGAACGAAAATAAATGTGTCGCTGAACCAGGTTGTTCAGGGTGGAGTTACTGTGATTGCAACGGTGTGATCTTTCTGATCGAAACTTATTAAGAAATGTTCAATATTCAACGTACAATGTTCAATTCTCAAGTAAAGAACTTTAACAACTTAGAGAACTGTAATTTAGCTTTTAGCAATTATATTTACTCACACAAATAATTAAAATAAACATACATGAAAAAGATTTTTTTATTAGCTACTGCAGCCTTCCTGATCACAGGTGTTTCATTTGCAGAAAATGGAAAAGATAAGAAGAAAAAGAAATCATCTAAATGTTGCAGCAAAGGGCACAGTTGCAGCAAGGATAAAGAGAAAACCGCAAAAATGTAATTGCGTTTATTTAAATTATTGAAGCCTCCGATTGGGAGGCTTTTTTGTTCTTATAAATTTCTTCCCTTGAACATTGAGTATTATACGTTGTATTTTGAAAATTAATGACAGCTTTCTATAAAATACAAAACTCAATATCGATTTTAAAATATAAATACCTAAAAAATTTTCTCCAACTGATCAAGATGTGTAACAGTATATGTAGGTTTTTTAGGATTGTCGGTCACATTAATATGATTCACAAAAATACAATCCATTCCTGCATTGATGGCTCCCTGTATATCTGCATCTAAATTATCACCAATCATAATACTTTCTTTTAAAGAAGCATTTGCTTTTTGCATAGCGAAATCAAATATCTCTTTTTTTGGTTTCAGGCTGTTGCTTCCTTCAGATGTGATCACGTGTGTAAAAAAATGATCCATGCCACTATTGCGCAATTTGCTCCATTGTGTTTTTTCAAATCCATTGGTGATTAAATGAAGCTGGTATTTTTTTTCGGTGAGATAAGTGAGGATTTCCATGGTATATGGAAACACTTCTTTCTTAGTAGGTAATATTTCAAGAAAACGTTGGCTTAGTTTTTTTGCAAGCACTTCATCTCCATTTTTAAATTCGAGTAATGTGCGCCACATACGTTTCCATTTCAATTCTTCTGCGCTGATAAATCCCTTTTGATACCGCTCCCATAATATTTCATTGTGGTACAAATATTTCCTGTAGAAATCTTCGAAAACGGGTGTTACTTTTAAATGAAGTTCGAATTCTATAAATAACTCGGATAAAGTACTTTTTGCATTTGTATCAAAATCCCAGAGCGTATGATCGAGATCAAAAAAAAGATGTTTATAAGCCGGCATGAACAGGTGAATTTTAAATAAAGGGATGATTAACTTTACAACCCTGGCGCAAAGTTAGGAATTATAATTTTTTAAAAACTTATACATGAATGTTATTATCACCGGCGCAAGTAAAGGAATAGGAAAAGCAATCGCCATTAAGTTTGCTGCTGCGGGCCATGATCTTTTTTTGTGCTCAAGAAAAGAAGCAGAACTTACAGCAACTGCCAATGAAATAAGTGCTGGCTATCCAAATATCAAGGTTAAGTTTTTACCGGCCGATCTTTCTATTAAAGAAGAAGTGTCTTCGTTTGCTAACTGGTGTTTACAAAATGGAGCACCTGACATTTTAATTAACAATGCCGGTGTATATCTTCCAGGCAATGTAATGGATGAACCCGAAGGTTATCTTGAAATGATGATGAATACAAATTTGTACAGTGCGTATCATCTTTCCAGGAAATTATTACCAGCCATGATCAGGAACGGACAGGGACATATTTTTAATATTTGTTCTATTGCTTCATTGGCAGCCTATGATGGTGGTGGTGGATACAGCATCAGCAAATTTGCCATGCATGGACTTACAAAAAACCTGCGCCATGAATTGAAACCACTTGGAATTAAAGTAACCGGCGTTTACCCGGGAGCTGTACTTACGGCTTCATGGGGCGATTTTGATAACAGCAATAACCGCATCATGGAAGGAAAAGACATTGCAGAAATGGTTTATGCTGCTACGTTATTATCTCCACAAGCTGTAGTAGAAGAAATAAATATAACGCCGCAATTAGGAGAATTGTAATGTTCTGGTCCCTCTCCTTTGGACTACTGTATGGCCACATCTTTCTTTACCACCAAAAATGATAGATACACGGATGACACGGATTGAACGGATAGTAACGGATTTATTTTTTGTTCCAAAAAATTACAGATCAAATATTAAGTTTATTATCCGTGATATGCTGCGTCAGCAGCATTTATCCGTGATTATCCGTTCAATCCGTGTCATCCGTGTACCTATCATCGTGGTTGGTCAATTAGGTTGAAAAAATTAAAAGTGTTCGCAATTGTAAATATAAAATTCCAAAAGATGTGTCCACACAGTAGTCCTTTGGAGAGGGGTTGGGGTGAGGTTTTCCTGGATCACAATTAACAGTTTCTTACAACCCTTTGTTTACTATAAGACGAAAACCCAAACCCGGATAATTTATTTTTGTGTTTGTTGAAGATGTATGAATTTATTTTTAAGAAAAATATTATTGATCTGTACTTTCTTTTTTGTGTATGCTTACACAAATGCACAGGTTAATTTCACTGCAACTACGTTTCCTTCAATAATAAATAAGGAAGATAGTTTTACTTACAAAATTATATTTGCGAATGCAGATACGGTGGGTTCTTTATCAAAACCTGATCTTCGCAATTTTATTATATTGAGCGGACCAACAAGACTTAATGAACTGAAAAAACTTGATGGAAAATTGATGCGCTATGCTACACTGGAGTATCATTTGAAACCCAAAATGGCAGGGAGCTTTATTATAGATCCTTTATTTGCAACCATCAACTATAAAAAATATAAGAGTAATGCAGTTGCAATTATTGTCAACGATCCTACAATAGGAGAAGTTCAACGACCCGATACCAATGATTATATTTTTCACAAAGGAGATAGCCTGGCTGATAAAATAAACAAAAATATGATCCTTCGTATTGAAGTGGATAAGAAAAGCTGTTTTGTTGGAGAGCCGATCATTGCAAAATTTAAATTATACGCAAGGTTAAAAAATACAAAAACAGATAATCATAATTCTTCTTTTAATGGTTTTTCTGTTGCGGATATCATATCATCTGACAGTATTCCTCAAAACCGTGGTAAACTAAACAACCGCGATTATAATATCAGCACATTAAGAATGGCGCAATTGTATCCACTGCAGGCAGGACTTATCAATCTTGAATCTGCGCAGTTAGAAACAACAGTAAGTTTTGTTAAAGAGGAATATGCGAACCAGATTAAAAATCCTGCTGTTGTTTATGATTACTTTGTTAAATCACGCATACAGCCAGAAAATGAAATTGAACAAACAGTAACACTAAAAAGTGAAGCTGTAGATATTAACGTAAAACCTCTGCCCGAAAAAAACAAACCCGTTTCTTTTAAAGGCTCTGTTGGCAGTTTTCAAATAATTGCCGGAATACAAAAACCATTATTCTCTACTGATGAAACGGGAAAACTATCGGTTACGATTGTAGGTAGTGGTAACATGTTGCTTTTAACAGCACCTGATATTGATTGGCCAAAAGGGATTGAATCCTTTGATCCAAAATTTTCTGAAAATATAACAGGCACAACTGTACCAATAAGTGGCTCAAAAAGATTTGAATATTCTTTCTCAGCAAATGATAGCGGCCATTATACAATACCTCCCATCAATTTTAGTTTTTTTGATCCTTTAATAGAAGATTTTAAAACAGTTTCAACAGATCCAATCATATTCCAGGTAAGCAAGGGAGATGGTAAGCCGGTGGATCTTTCGCACTTTAATATTATTGATAAAAAAATCTCTTTTCTGAACAATATATTTAATCACCGTTGGTGGGTTATTATTTTTATCGCTGTTGTTATGTTTTCAGGAATATTTATGTGGCTGATCAATGATAAACGATCTGCAAAAACAAAATTACTCCCGGTTGTAAAAGAAGAAGATATTGTAATGAATAAGTTTATCGAAACTTCTGCCATCAATCAACAAAATGTATTTTCTAAAACAGAAACATGCATGAACCAGGATGATTGCTTTAGATTTTACACACTGCTGAATATCGAGTTAAAAAATTATCTCGTACATAAATTTTCATTTGATCTCAATGCCATCAATTCAAATACGATTGAAAAATTGATGGATAAAAAAGGAATTGCCAATGATATTGCGCTGAAATTATTCAGCCTCATGCAAAATATAGAATGGCAATTATATACACCATTCGAACGAAATGAAAAGATGAATGAGCTATACAGCGAAGCGCATGAAATAGTTCAATTGATAAACACGGCTACTGCTACGCATCTGTAAATTTATAACCAACGCCTCTTACCGAATGAAAATAAACCGGGTTGCGGCTGTCTGTTTCAAAATATTTTCTAAAACTTAAAATAAAATTATCAATCGTTCTTGTTGTAGGATAAACATTATAACCCCAAACTGTTTGTAAAATTTTTTCTCTTGTTACTACTTCATTTTTATTTTCAATGAGTAGTTTAAGCAACATGGCTTCTTTTTTTGTAAGCGTGATCTTTGCCCCTGATCTGTTGTAACATTCAAGTGCTTTGAAATCTATTTTATTTTTTCCAAATTCGTAGATCTCGGGCAATGGTTGTTTGATGGCAAGCTGTTCACTTTTTTTAATAAGATTGTTCACCCTTAATAAAAGTTCTTCCAGGTTAAATGGTTTTGTAAGATAATCATCAGCACCTTTTTTTAATCCGAGTACCCTGTCGGCACTGCTGTTCCTGGCACTTAATATTAAAATGGGAATGGTAAGATTATTCAGCCTGATGGTTTCGCAAACGGTGATGCCATCTACTTCCGGCAACATTACATCGAGTATGATAAGATCAAAATGTTCTTTCTTAATCATCTTTAAAGCATCGGCACCATCATAACTACTGGTAACTTCATATCCTTCCAGTTCTAAATTCAACTTTAATGCTTCCTGCAGATTCTCTTCATCTTCTACCAGTAATATGGAAAATTTCTTTTGCGCCATTTTATAAAGTTATACTTCCTGTTTTAATTGTATGATAAATACAGAGCCGGTTGGTTGATTATTTTCTATAAAAATTTTACCATGCTGTGCGGCAACAATTTTCTTTGTTAGATATAAACCAAGCCCGGTTCCCTTTGCACGTTTGGTAGCTTCATTGCCCACACGATAAAATTTTTCAAATATTTTTTTCTTTTCTGAATCTGCAATGCCAGGGCCTTCATCTATGATGTGTAAGAAAAGATTGGCCTTGTCCTTTAGCAGCTTCACCATTACTTTGTTTTCTTTTGATGAATATTTCAAAGCATTATCAAGCAAATTATTTACTGCCATTTGAATAAGCAATTCATCTGCAATGGCAAATGAATCTTCAGCAATGTAAGATTCAATTGCTCTTTGCGGAAATCGTACTTTAAAATCATTCACACAATTTTGAACCAGCTCACCGATGTTTATCTCTTCATTCATCATCCTGTAACCGCCAGCTTCTATTTGTGAAGATAAGAGCATATTGTTGCACAAGGCATTCATACGATTTGCTTCCTGCAATGTATTTTGTAAAAGACGATGTTGCTGTGTTTCGTCTAATTTTCTTTTTTGAAGTGTTTCTAAATTTAATTTTGAAATAGCGATAGGCGTTTTTAATTCATGCGTAATAGCGATCATGAAATTTTGTTGTTGCTGGCTTGTTTTTAATTGACGATTAACAGCCCTGTAAACAAAAATGGCTCCTGCAGATATCAATAAAAAAAAGATAGAACCTTCTCCAATGTATTGGGCAGTTTTTCTTTTTTTATCAGTTTCTATCTTAGCAAGTTTTTCTTCAAACGATGGATCATCTTTTTGTAGTGACATTGTTCTTAAAAACGTCATCTCATCATTTTGCCTTGAAAGCGCAATATACCACCACACCAAAGCGGCAATGATGTAGGCTAGCAGGAACCAGTAGATGATGAAGAGATAGTTTATTTTTGATTTGAACGACATGAATGTTTGGTGTTTGGAGTTTGGGGTGTAGGACTTCATTCATTGAACCCCAAATACCAAACACCAAACAATTTTTAATTGCGTTTATCTAAACCCCACGATAATTTATTTCGTAACGTTTGTAAAAAATTATTTTCATGCAACCGCATTAGATTGATACCAAATGTTTCTTTTTTTACTGCCAGTTGAATTTCTTTCGTTACAATTTCACGCCTGCTATCGAGTGTACATAGAAAACCATCTGTGCGGCCCTCTACTTCAAATGAAACAATCGTGTTATCAGGAACAATGATGGGGCGTATGTTTAAATTATGTGGTGCAACAGGTGTGATCACAAAACTGGCACTATCAGGAAAAACAACGGGCCCATTGCAACTTAATGAATAACCTGTAGAACCTGTAGGTGTAGCAACGATCAATCCATCTGCCCAATAGGTATTTAAAAATTCTCCGTTGAGATAAGTGTGTACTTTTATCATTGGAGAAGTATCTTTTTTATGCAACGAAAATTCATTGAGTGCATAAGGCGTTTCGCCAAACAAAGGAATATTTGCATCAAGATGTAAAAGCGTTCTTTTATCAAGAACATATTTCCTGTTTATAATTGCATCCATGGCAATATGAATTTCGTCTTTGCCCATATTTGCGAGAAAACCCAGCCTGCCATAATTTATTCCTAATACAGGAATGCCGGAATCTTTTACGAAAGTAACGGTGTCGAGTAAAGTGCCGTCGCCACCAAGACTGATCATACAATCAATGCTTGCGTCAAGATCATCGCCTGAACTAAAAGTGGAATATTTGCCTTTGATTTTTATGGCACTATAAAACTGGTTAAAAAAATCCTGGAAGAAAACAGGCTCAGCACCATGCCCGGTTATTTCATCCAATAGAAGATTAATATCCTGTAACTGGTTATTCTCGATGCCCCGGCTATAGATTGCTATTTTCATCCTGTAATATAACTAAAACTACCTCTTTAAAAAAGAGCCTTAGCATGCAAAAATAGCCCGTTTTCTCCTAATTGATTAAAACTGTATTCAATCCCCAATGTGGTATCATACAAAGAGAGTATATCCATACCAAATCCGCCTGTATAGAGGAACCTGTTGCCGAGTTTTGTATCAAATTCTTTTTTGTTATAACTATATCCCAAATCGGCATACGTTTTTGCATAAATGGAAAAAGGAATTCTTGGTATTTTCTTTATACCAAATGGAAAGGGGATATAAAATGAAACCAGTTTTTTCTTAAGTGTATATTTTGAAACAGTTGCAGCTACTCCATCAACTACATAATATTCCAGGCCTCTTAAATAAAATTCACGATAGCCCAATTCATTTTGGTTGATGAAAGGTTGTTCAAAAGGCAATTTAATATTTGCTCTTAATTCGATACTGCTGTACCAGTTCTTTTTGTGCGGAATATACAATGCAAGACCGCCATCCAAAGAAAGCATGTTTACACCGCCGGTAAATCCAAGCCCTCTTTTTAAAATTGTTGCCTTTATTATTTCCCCTTTTAAAGGATAACTTACATTGTTTGTATTTGAATATTGATAATCGTATTGAATATCAAAATAACCAACAGATGATTTTGCTGAATTGATGTAATGAGGATTGTATGCAGTTGTTGTTACACTATCATTTACATGGATGAAATTATAATAAACAGCATAAGTATTTCTCCTGAAAAAACCACGTCGCCGCTGGTAGGAAGCGCCCAATACAAGATTGTTTTTTACAAAACCATCTTTTTTAAATTCAACTAATTTATTGGTAGAATCTGTTTTGTAATTGAATCGCCTGCTTTGCGAATAAGTACCAGTAACAGAAAATCCTTCATTCAATGCGCCATTGCTGGAAGGTGCAGTATAACTAAAAGAAGCTGCTCTTGCATAACCATTCAATAAATAAATTTTTAGTTTATCTCCACGCCCGCTAAAATTATAGTGCACAAACTTTGCCCCGTATTCTACCCGGTTAAGATTTGCATGATACGTTTTTAGCCATTCATTTACATTCCTGTCAACCAATTTAAATTGTGGAGTAGGGTAGATGTAAATTTTTTCAAGCACTTTAATCTTTATCACTACCTCTCTTGCAGATATCAATACAGGTGTAAGTTCAACTTCAGAAAATAAAGATGTATTATGAATAAGCGCTTTTGATTGTTCAGCAAGATCGAATAACCTGGCAGCAATGATTGAATCGCCAGGTTGAAATTTCATTTCACGCATAATGATATAATCCTTTGTTCTTTTATTACCCGTTATAGTAATGGAGGAAACATAAAGCTTGCTGGTAGAATCTTCACTGATCCTTTTATTTATTTCATCATTAAATCCAGGATAAACATTTGTTTGCTGTGCGTAGCATTTGTATGAAAATAAAGAAGAAAGAATAAGAAAGAATACAATGATAAAATATTTCATACTGCACATCTTTGCTTCAGACACGATGGATATAAAAATAGCAGCCCCGTTATTTTTATTATGAATTTTATTAAATATCAAGATAATTCATCAGGTGGCGATAGTTGTTGTCTATTTCGTTTTCAAAATTTTCAATTCCAAACTGGAACAGAACCTGGTAATCATAACGTTCAAAAGTAGCAACAACGGTGGCTATTTCTTTTTTATTTATATGTAGTGTTACTGTAAGCAATCCTGTTACAGGATGTACGGTTGTATTCAAATGCAGGATGGTGCAATCATTGCTTTCTACGATGCGGCTTATTTCGGAAATAGCAAATTGAACTCTTTCCATTTCCAAAACAATAATTCCTCCGATCTCATTGGCACCGGAAAAATTGCCCAGTGTTTTTAAAAGATCAGAACTGGTAATAACACCGACAAATTCATTTTCAGCTTTTACAACAGGTACAACATTGGTATCATACTGAATACTGTTGTTTACTGCATTTAAAAAATGTACATTATCGGCTACAGATGTATGTAAGAAATGTTGTTGTAATACTTCTATCGGTAATTTTTCATCGGATGCATCCAGCAGATCCTCTTCGCTGATAAGCCCTAAAAATTTTTCTTCAGAAACAACAGGTAAATGGGTAAGTTTAAAATCGTTGATCAATTGCAGCGCCTTGCTAACAGTATCCTGTAATTGCAGCCGGGGAATATTATTATTGATGAGTTCGTTTGTTAGCATTGCAGTGTATTAACATGGGTAATATCCTTAATGGATACAGCAAAATACACAATGTATTTTGAATAATCAGACAAAATTCAAAGTTAAATAGTTGCAGCAGGAGATTTCAGCTTCGAAATAAAACCTTCTAATATTCTGTTAAACTCATCGGGAACTTCCATCATTGGCGCATGGCCGCACTTATCAATAAAATGTAATTCACTGTTTGGTATAAGCCTTTGAAATTCTTTTGCTACGAATGGGGGAGTGATGGTATCATTGTTACCCCAGATCAAACAGGTAGGTTGTTTAACCTGGTTAAGTTCTTCACCAAGATTATTGCGAATGGCGCTTTTTGCAAGTGAAATAATCTTTATTACTTTCATCCTGTTGTTTGTGATCTCGAATACCTCATTTACCAATTCGTCTGTTGCCAATTCAGGATCATAAAAAGTAAGTGCTGTTTTATTTTTTATATAAACCTTGTCACCTCTTTTTGGATAAGTATCACCCATCCCATTTTCGAATAAGCCTGAACTTCCTGAAAGGATCAATGATTTAATTGGTCCAGGATGTTTTAATATATGAACAAGCGCAACGTGGCCGCCCAATGAATTTCCCATCAGGTGAATACCTGTATATTTTCTTTGCTCGATGAATTTGTTTACAAATTTTTCAAGCCCGCCTACTGAAGTATGAAGAAGATCAAGTTCCAGCAATGGAAGCATCGGAAATACAACTTTGTATGATTTGCGGAAATGATTTATGAGCCGGTCAAAATTACTTAATGCGCCAAATAAACCATGCAACAGCATCAGTACCTCGCCTTCACCTTCTTCTATGAATTTAAATTTGCCGTCTTGTTTTACTTCGTAACTCATTCTTGTTTTACCGTAAATTTTATTTGATGGTTAATTTTCCTGTGTCAATTTACTTACCCTATTGGGATAAAATTACATTAAATAAGATAATGGCTCAAATTAATGCTGTATTTTATTGGAAACCTCGCCGAAAAAATGCTCTAGCTGGGCGAATATATCTTTAAAAAACGGTATTACACTTGCAATCATATTTATAACTTTCGGACCTATTGGCTTTAGATACGGATATGATTGCGATGCCGATATAGTTCCTTCCTTAATAATATGCAATTGTACTGCATAAAATAAAAAAATGCTGTATATGATGCAATATAGTGCGATAAAAAGTAATACGCCTGCGATCCTGTTCAACCAGCCCAGCATGACTGCCTCTAAAGTCTTTTGAATAAGCTTGCCGCCCAGGTTCACCAACAATACTACCACCAAAAATACGATGATGAATGATATTGCGGGTAACCATTTCCCGGAAACGTTCACGTTTTCAGAAAGTTTGCTGGCCACAACAGCCGATAATTTTAATGCAGCCGCCAGGCCAACAATAAAAGCAACGATTGAAAAAAGGGCTACAACGAAACCTTTTCTAAATCCTTTTATACAGGCAAAAATAATGAGCGCCGCAAAAATGATATCGATTAACATTATATGATTTTTATTGCCACTGATTCACTGATTTTTTTAATCTATTGCCGTTGGCTTCAGCCAACTGAGAAAAAAAATCAGTGAATCAGTGGCAATTTTTTCGGTTGGTGGGACACCAACCGATGGACTTCATAGTTGGTATTCCACCAACCTATACTCCTTGGTTGCTGTCTTCACCAACCTATACTCCTTGGTTGCTGTCCTCACCAATCTATACTCCTTGGTTGCTGTCCTCACCAACCACTTCTAATTATTTCAACAGATCTTTCACAATCGCACTAATCGTTTTTCCATCTGCTTTTCCAGCAAGTTGCTTGGAGGCAGCTCCCATCACCTTACCCATATCAGCTGCAGATGTTGCACCTGTTTCGGTAATAATTTTTGCTACTGCATCTTTGATTTCATCCTCACTCATTTGCGTTGGAAGAAATCTTTCTATCACCGCCATTTCTTCTTTTTCTTTTTCTGCAAGATCAGGACGTCCTTGTTTTTCAAATATCTCCAGTGAATCACGGCGTTGCTTCATCATCTTTTGCAAAAACTTTTGTTCAGTGGCTTCATCAATTTCGCCATTTGCACCGGGATCTGTTTTTGCTTTTATGATTTCTGCTTTGATGGCTCTTAAACTACGAAGTACGCCTTCATTTTTTGCTTTCATGGCAGTTTTCATTTCTTCCATGATCTGTTGTTCGAGTGGCATGTTGCTTTGTTTTATTTTGAGAGTTCTTAATTAGCTATAAGCTGTTGGCTGCAAGCTATAAGTTGTGTATTAATTTTTTAACGCTATCTTTTATTAACAACCTGAAAAATTCACTTTAATTTATAAGGTTCACTAAATGCAAACAACTTATAGCTTAAAGCTGATAGCTTACAGCTTGATCTGCGATTCCTGGAATTTTTTAATGAACCCTTTTGCAAATGTTTTCATCTCTTCAGATAGTTCTGCATTTTGTGTGGCTCTTTTAAAAGTATCGGCCATAGTCATTAGCATCTGGTAATAAAAATCACCCATCTCATCAACCATCATATCTTTTGTCCAAAGGTCAATTCGCAATGCTGATTTATCTGCTCCATCCCAAAATGCAATGCACATCGCTTTTGCTTTTTGGCTCATATCGGCATTACTGTCTGATGCCTGCCAGTTTATTTGTTCCGGTATTTTATCCGGGTCAAGCATAATATCTATCGTGATCGTTGATTTATTCATAAAATCTTTTGTGCTTTTTTTGCAAAGTTATGGGTTTACGACCATGGTTCATAGTTGCTGCAATGGTCTAAACGTATCGCTATAATTTTATGCTTATATTTTTTATTTGGACAGAATCTACAACGGATTAAAATCCGTTGTTACAAAATGAGCCGATGCTACGCATCTTTAAAACAAACTTTTTTACAGACAAACACAAGAATTAAATAGTTTCTTGTTTGGTATGCATAGCCGAAGGCTCTATATATTTTGTAACGCCGGATTTTAATCCGGCCACAATAATGTTATATGCAAAGAGTGCCGTAGGTACGACATATATTTCTTTACATTATCCAGCATCATCAGCCAATATCTTAAAAAGGGATTCCGCTGCATTTTCCCTTGTATGCCGGGCTACAACAGCCTTTCCTTTTTTGATAAATTCATTCCTCACATTTTCATCTTTATAAAGCAACATCATTTTTTCTGATATTACTTTTTCTGCAGCAGCAGTATATAACGCAGCTTCTCCATAAATACTTTTACAAAAATCATTTTCCATTGTTATCAATGGAACTCCGCTTGCTAAAACATTTGGCCCTTCGGTTTCTGTAATTTCCATTGCAGGCAGGTGAATGGCTGCATAAGCAGTTGCAATGAGTTCTCTGTTCATCTCAACTGATATTGAATTCAATATTTTTACATCCGCCTTGTATTTATAACTGGTAAAATCTTTAATTGTATTTTTTTCTTTTGCAGAAAAGAGAATGACCAATTGCATACCGGACTTCTGCCATTTTTTAAAAATCGAAAATGCCTTTAGCATGGTAATTATATTTGCAGCAGATGATGGCGTAGCGAAAAATAAAAAATAACCTTTGCCATCTGTGAATTTATTTCTAACCGTTTCCGCTTCTTCATAAGTATTTGCTTTAACAGCAGCATCAATACCAGGATTTATATTATTTATTTTGTGTTCATCTGTTCCATACAATTTTACCAAAGTTGGTTTTAAAGATGGATTCAGCACTACAATTTTTGTTGATCTTTTTACAAAGTGTGTTGTATATTTTTTTAAATAACGGGCATCTGTTTTTGTGAAACCATTATTTTTTTTCAAAAAAGAAAGATCTTTTATAATAAGGCATTGTGGAATAGTAGTACGCAGGCTGCAAATTTCTGCTGATATAAAATAATCAACATTATATTTAGTTAGCAGCCGTGGAATTTTAAAATTGTAAAAATAATATTGTAGTAACCTGTTTTTTATTTGTGGACCGGCAAGTACAGGTGTAATGTTTTTTTCAATAATGAGAGTGGGAGAAAATGGTTTATCAAAAATAAAAATATAATGATTATCAGGATACTTAGCTGCTAAAATAATAAAACAATTGTAATTAAAATTGGCACTTAAATCGGTTTGTATTTCCGGAACGGCAATGTGAACGGCAATGGTCATTGTAAATTATTTCAGCACTTTTACTTTTACAGTTTCTATTCTTGTATTACTAACGTTTAAAACATCAAATTCATAATTGCCAATGATGATACGTTCTTTTTGTTTGGGAATGGCCTGGTTGTTTTGAATGATATAACCCGATAAAGTTTCAGCTTCTTCATTGCCACTAAAATGCAATTTGTATTTTTCTTTAATGAAATCAAGTTCCAGCCTGCCGCTGAAAATATATTCATTCTGTGCGATCTGTTTATCAACAAAATTTTCTGCCACATCATACTCATCTTCAATTTCGCCAAATATTTCTTCTAAAAGATCTTCCATGGTTACAATACCAGCTGTGCCGCCAAATTCATCAATTACCCAGGCAATTGTTTTTCTTTCTTTGCTGAATTTACTCATAAGGTCTGTCGCACTCATACTTTCCGGAACAGTAGGAATAGGATGTAAAATTTCTTTGAGCGTTTGTGGATTTTTAAACATATCCAAATGATGAACATAACCTATGATGTTATCAATATTACTTTCATAAACCACCAGCTTGCTCAGCTTTGTTTCAATGAATTTATTTTTTATTACTTCAACAGGGGTAGTGCTTTCCATTCCTTCAATTTCTTTTCTGGGAATGAGGCACTCTCTTAATTTTACATCGCTGAGTGATAACGCATTTTCAAATAATTCCTGGTTTAATTCAGATGCCTCTTCTTCATCATTACTTTTACTTTGATGAATAAAATGTTCAAGATCCATTTTACTGAATACTTCTTTTTTCTTATTCAGTTTTACATTGAAAATATATTGAAGCATCCATTCTGCAGTACTCACAAATAAATTTGCAAAGGATGCCAGCAGCCAATAAAAAAATCTGGCGATATAGCTGATAAAATTTGAACTTAAAATACTATTATTTTTAGCCCTGAAAAAAGCCTTGCTAGTAAATTCTATCAACAATATGATGATGGTTGAAAGACATGTTTCTACAAGCAACTGAATATATTTTACATAATTGGCTGCATAATGCGGCAGGTGTGATTCAATCCACAACCAGATTGGCAAAAGTTCATTGCCAATAAGCAAACCATAAATGACCAGCACAATATTTACACCTACAAGAACGGTTCCTATAAAACGTGTTGGATGATCAGAAAATGCACTCCATGTTTTACCTGAAGACATCCCCTTTTTTTTATTAAGCTCTATGGAAAGTTTATTGGCAGAAACAAAAGCAGTCTCCAATCCCGAAAGAAAAGCAATGATGATGAGTGAGGCAAATATGGAGATTAAAGCGATCCAGTCAATACTATTCATGATATAAAAATAGTAAAATAGTTTAGAAGTTTAGGAGTTTGGGAGGTTAGGGGTTTAGTTGTTCTGAGGAAAGGGTTGTTATTTTCATCAGTAGCTTTAAAAGAAATGTTCAATATTCAACGTACAATATTCAATACTCATCGGATAAAATCCGAATTGTATTTCATTGAACATTGAATATTGAGCGTTGAATATTTGAACATTTGAACTGCGTGAAGGGCTTAAATTTTCTAAGTGGTCGGTGGGACACCGACCACGGAATATGCCGCGGTTGGTGTCCTCACCACAACTGTTCGGAAGTTTTTTACAAAAGATCCACGCCGAGGATTGGAACGCGGATGACACGGACCAGGCGGATTATCACGGATAAAAGCTGCTGGCGCAGCTTATCACTGATAATAAACCTATTAATTGA